>CAZZEB010000007.1:0-3196 GCA_964652495.1 uncultured Gammaproteobacteria bacterium | reverse complement strand
CTCCACCGACGTCAAAACCTCATTTACCACCAGGACCCAGACCAGCGAAGACTCCTCCTCCAGTAATGGCAAAGCCACAGATGCCTCCCCCACCCCCTGTTGCAGCAAAACCGGCACCAAGTATTGGTAATGCCCGAACAGAATATGCACCAGTTAATAATCAAGCACAGGTGAATACCACAACAGCTCATTTTATGACTCCAGTAATGAGCACTCAGCCTATTCCCCCATTGCCTCCAAAACCAGCGCCTCAGCCCCAAAAACCACCTCTAATGCCAGTTGCGCCCCCGGCACCAGTAATGACGGCTCCTTCACAACCAGCAGCACAAACAACTAAAATAACGCCTCCTAACATCCCAATTCCACCAGTTGTTTCAATCGCAACTCCCCCATCGGTTGTTCCAGCTCAACCAGTACAATCAAATCAACCAATAATTCAACCAGCGACACTTGGGTCAGTAGCTCAAAACCAAATAGCAAATCAAACAGTTATTCCAAGCAATGATCTAGAGTTTGAATCTAAAGATATTCAAGCTACTCCGAGCCTGCAATTTGCTAATACTGGAGATGCTAACTTGGGCCAAATTGTTAAGTTTGCTAAAGAAGCACAGGTGATTCATAGCGAGATTTTAGAGGTTGAAAAAGAGATGCAAGATATTAAGAATCAGGCGCTAGTTAATCCGTCAGTTGATAAAAATAAGATTGCTCGTGAGTATCAGAGTGCAGCTGAAAAGCTCCAAAAACTAACGAATGAAGAAACAACTGTTTCACGAGAATTAGCCAGCCTATCTAAAGCTCCTCCCGCTGCAGCTCAACCTAACGTAAAAGTTGTCAAAGCAGAGACAGAACCAACTGAAAGGTTTGTAGTGCTAACGACAACACCTAATATTATTAATGGAATCGTGACTGATACGATGGGAAATTACTTGGAGGGAGTAATCGTCGTGACGCATGATAAAGATGGTTTGCCAGTGCGAGCATTGAAGACAAATAAGCTAGGACAGTTTCTGGCAGCCACACCTTTAGGGAATGGAATCTATACCTTAAGTTTGGAAAAGGATAGTTTGAATTTTGATGTTCTACAAATTGATTTAGACGGTTCGGTGTTACCACCGATTAAAATCTCAGCCAAGAAAGGAGCTCCTGTCGCCTAATGGAATCTACTCAAGACTATATGCCAATTGTGGATGTGATTGATGATATTGCTTTACTGAGTAATGGCAATCTCGCCATAATAATTGAGACATCAGCAGTTAACTTCGGACTATTAAGCGCTGAAGAACAATATGCCATTATTGGAGCTTTCGCCGGTTTATTAAACTCCCTATCGTTCAGTATCCAAATCGTGATTCGTTCTAAAAGATTAGATATCAGTGATTATTTAAAACTTTTAGACAAGGCTTATCAAAAACAAACTAATCCGCTGCTCCAAAATATGATGTTGCGCTATAGACGCTTTATTGAGGCAACAGTTAGAGAGAATGAAGTACTGGACAAACAGTTTTATGTGGCAATTTCAATATCGCCTATGGAATTAGGACTGGGCTATACCTCACGTCCAGATATTCAAAAAGCCAAAACTTTACTGTTACCGAGAAGAGATCATATCATGCGTCAACTAGCGCGAATTGGGTTAAAGTCAAATCATTTAAACCATAAACAGTTAGTTCAGCTGTTTTATGATCTATATAATTTTGATCCAACAAAACCGGTTGCCGAAACTATTCAACAAAAACCAGCAGCGCCTACTCAGACTGTAGCTCCAACACCAGTTGCCGCTCGACCAATGATGCCGCCACAAGTCCAACCAACCATGACTCAAGCTGTGCCGGCTCCTCAGCCACAAATGGGACCAATGCCAGCTACACCACAAGCCACACCACAGCCTATCCAGGCACAACAGATGCCGCAAGTTAGCCAACAACCTGTTTATAATCAGCCAAACCCACAAATGAATCTACCGGTTCGGGGATCTAATCCATTTGTAGTTGAGGAATTACATGATGATTATGGAACAGGAGCGAGAGCCTAGATATGGGATTATTTAAAAAAGCGACAGATAAAAATGCTCCGGCAGTGGCTAAATCAGCTGATAGCAAAGCTGATCCCAAAAAAACTAAGATGACTAAAAACCAGGTTGCTGGGACAGCAAATCAGGGCATAAGTTTTCTGGATGCGGTTTCCCCAGCTGAAGTAGAGGTCGATTTCTCTAGTATGAGAATTAACAATCAGCTATATCGAAGTTTTTTTGTTTCAGGATATCCTCGATATATTGAACCAAATTGGTTAGAGCCGCTAATTTCTTTTGATCATTCATTAAATGTATCGATGTTTATTTATCCTTCGACATCCAAAGGCGTTTTAGATGATTTAAAACATAAAATCGCTGAGATGGAGGCGACAATTCAAACTGACTTAGAGAGAGGTCGAGAGGTTGATCCAGCAGTTCAGGTAGCGCTAGATGATGCCCGAGCATTGCAAGAACAATTAGTTAAAGGTGCTGAACGTTTTTTCCAATTCGGTTTGTATATTACTGTCCCAGCCTCAAACAGAGAAGATTTAGATAATATTTCTAAGCTTGTTGAATCGACATTAGGGTCATTATCTATTACCGCTCATCCGCTAATGCTACAGATGGAGGAGGGTTTTAAAAACACTCTGCCATTAAGTGAGGATGTCTTGAAGCTAAATCACAACATGGATACCACATCCCTAGCCACAACGTTTCCATTTACTTCATCGGAATTAACTTCAAATCAAGGAATTATGTATGGGATTAATGTCCATAACGATTCATTAATTATTTTTGATCGGTTCTCATTAGAGAATGCCAATTCGGTGATTTTCGCTAAGTCTGGTTCAGGAAAATCATATTTTGTGAAGCTAGAGGCGTTGAGATCTATGATGTTCGGGGCTGAGATCATCGTGATTGATCCAGAACAAGAATATTATGATTTATGCCAAGCAGTCGGAGGGAATTACGTTGATTTCTCAACAACTTCGCCAGTAAATATTAATCCATTTGATATGTCGCAAATAGCTAGTAGCACCGAAAATGAATTAAGTCGGAAGATCTTAACTTTAACTGGGTTTTTGAAACTAGTGTTGGGCACTTTAGATGCTGGACAGGCGGCGATCTTGGACAGAGCGATTAGCACTACTTATCGAATGAAAGGAATTACTCAAGACCCAGCCA
>CAZZEB010000006.1:13225-18284 GCA_964652495.1 uncultured Gammaproteobacteria bacterium | reverse complement strand
TCAACGCGGCCGTAAATTTTTCCAGATTTGGTTAGCGGGTTACGGTGATGATTCAATCGAAGAGTTAGGAGGAGTCCATTTATTTTGTGAAGGCATCTCTAGTTTAGTGTTAGAGGAAATTGTTAATAAAAGAATTGGTATATCACCCTTAGTTAAATCTAGTCGGTATGTTAGCTTTTCAGATCGACGTCCAGATGGGGATTATCAATATTTGGTTCCAGGTGAAATCCGCGGCAGTAAATATGAAGCTCCTTATCGTCAAGCAATGGATCAACTCTTTGATCTCTATTCTCAAATATCAGAACCTTATCTAAATTACATTAAGGAGAGATATCCCCAAGAAGCTGATGAAACAGATCGGGCTTTTAATGGTTCCCGCGGTGCCAAACGGTTTGACGATATTCGTGATTTATTACCATTCGCTACTCAAAATAATATCGCCATGTTCGGTAATGGCCGAGCCTTCGAAGATCTAATTGCTCGATTATTAGATTATCCCATCGGTGAATATCGTTGGTTAGGACAAGCGATTACTAATGAATTAGCTCAAATTGTGCCATCATTTGTTGAACGACCACAAACTGAGCGGGGAGCGCAAGTTCAAATTTACCGAACGAATCTTTTAGCAACTGCTATTGATTTAGCTAAACAATTAAATCCAGCTAAGTCTTCAGATTTTAAAGCTGGTAAATGGGCTAAGCTAGTTACCTCAACAGTTGACGCTGATATCGAAATCTTAGCTGCTTTTATTCTGAGTGCTCCAACCAATCAATCCTACACACAGATTCGCCAAGCTCTAACTAAATTGTCAGCTAAAAAGAGACATGAATGGTTACAGCAAATATTGGCAGAAAGAAAATTAGGAGACAAAAACCCCAATCGCCAAGCAGTTCGTTTCCGAAAAGTTCCGCGAGCTTTTGAAGAAGCTGAATACCGATTTTCACTTTGGGCAAGAGGTGGTGATTATCGTGATCTTCACCGTCATCGTCAAAATACCGAAGTTCATCCACCTTTTACCACAGAATGGGGTTATGGTTTAGAAGCCGAGGTTGAGCAATCAGTGTTTGCCAAACAATTTCATCAAGTTTTTAAGAAAGCAGCTGTTATTTATCAGCAATTAGCTAAGTTATCACCATATTTAGCACAATATGCTGTGCCATTTGGGTACTATCAACACTGGCATATGAAGTTAACAGCAAGGTCAATTTACTGGATGGTAGAGCTTCGGACTGGTCCGCAAGGCCGGCCACATTATCGTCAAGTTTGCCAACAAATAGCTGCTGAAGCTGCTAAAGTTGATCCATCAATTTTTCAATCAATTGAGGTTGATATGAATGATTACAGTTTGTCTCGTCGAGAATCTGAGAAAAAAATCGATAAAAAAATGACGCAACTTATGGGTGAAAAATAATCATATCAATTAGAATCAAACGAAACAATTATTTATTTTTACTTTAAATTAAATTATAATATCCTATAGATGTACGCGGAACGCCGTCAAATTACATTAGGTGAATTTGGACACTGTATTTATTGTTTTAGAGGGCCGCGAAATTTAGACCCTAGTGGTACATATCTAAGTATTGACCACATTATTCCTCGAATCGCCGGAAAAGATCATCCATATTTATTAACAAGAGTTATTAAATCAGATAAACATGAAGATTTAGAAAATTTAATTGATGATCCATGTAATCTTCGTGTAATGTGTCGACAAGATCATAATAAATTCGATAATTATGATGGAAAATCTAAAAGTTATCGATTGGCTGGATTAATTGGAATAGTCCATAATCTAGCAAATGAATCTTTACCTCTGGGTGAACTTGAGCGGACGACTTATCTATGGCAACGCCATGAATTATTTAGATTATTCCAGATAAGGCTAAATAATGTTTTAGCAGATGATTCTGTAGGCTTAGTTACTTCCAAACAGAAGTCACATTATGAAGCGACTTTATCATTTGTAAATTTAACACTCTTTAATTGGAAGAATAAACAATTACCTTCTGATTTTTATGTTCCTCCATTAGCACGGTTTGACGCAATCAGGAGACATTTAGCCGCTAGACCTATGCCAACCGATATAGGAACTTGCGCAAGGTGTAAAGGTTCATTTGACTCTTTCCCCCAAAGCTGATAGAATCCTGTTATAAATCATCTAATGCTGATGTTTTCCTGAAGATTCGAGCATTAGAGTTGTTGAAGGAAAACGATGAGTCTCTCTTCGTCTTTCTTCTGGAAATAAATCAAAACAATGGCAATTACAGTACCATCAATGCAAGAAATGTTAGAAGCAGGTGTTCATTTTGGACACAAAGTTTCTCGTGGCAATCCAAAAGCTAAACGTTATATTTTCGGAGCTCGAGATGGCATCCAAATCATCGACTTAGAAAAATCAGAAGCCAAATTAAAAGAAGCTGCTGAATTTGCTAATAAGCTAGGCCGAGAAGGCAAATTATTATTAGTTGTTGGAACTAAAAAGCAGGCTCGAGAGATCGTTAACGAAGCTACTAAAGATCAAGAAATCCCATATTTATCAGCTCGTTGGGTTGGTGGTTTATTAACTAATTTTGACGAAATTCGCAAAACTTTCCGAAAATTAAATGATTTACGCAAAGAGCAAATCGCTGGAACTTTATCTCGATATACCAAAAAAGAACAATTATTAATTGGCCGAAAAGTTGAAAAATTCGTTCGAGAATTAGGTGGAGTTGCTGAATTAAGCAAAGTTCCAGATGCTTTATTTATTTTAGATATAGTTTCTGATATCACTGCAGTTAAAGAAGCTACCCGCTTAAAATTACCTATGATTGGTTTAGCAGATACTAATTCTAATCCAGATTTAGTTGATTACCCAATTCCTGCTAATGATGATGGTATTAAATCAATTAAACTATTAGCTGAAACTATTATTAATGCTTATACCGAAGGTCGAAAAGGCCATCGAGCTGATGTTGCTAAAGCAGCTGAAGAAAAAGAAGCAGAAGATGCTAAAAAAGTTGCAGCAGATGCAGCTGCAAAAAAAGAAGCAGCTGAAAAAGTAGTTGTCGCAAAGGCATAAAGAAAGGTAGAATAAGTAAGAAGCTTACAGTCAGCAGCTGGCGGTCATTAGCCAAACAAGCTGCAATCTAAAAGCTACGAGCTAAAAACTATGAGTATATCAGTAGATCAAATCAAAACATTACGAGAAGAAACTGGAGCAGGTATTGCTGATTGTCGCCAAGCTTTAGAAGAAGCGAATGGCGATATGTCTAAAGCTAAAGAAGTTTTAAAGCAAAAAGGCTTAGATAAAGCTGCTTCAAAATCTGATCGTGAAGTTAATGCAGGTGTAGTTGAAACATATTCTCATGGTGGTCGAATTGGTGTTTTAGTTGAGATTTTGTGTGAAACCGATTTCGTTGCAAAAACTGAAGATTTCAAAGCATTAGCCCATGACATTGCAATGCAAATTGCTTCAATGAATCCTGAGTCAAAAGAGGACTTACTCAAACAAGAATATATTAAAGATGGTTCTCAAACAATCGAAGATTTAGTTAAAGCAGCGGTTGCTAAATTAGGTGAAAATATTCAAATTGGTAATTATTCCCGAATTGAATTAGGGAAATAGCTTAGAGCTATTAGCGAGCAGTCTGCAGCTAAACGCTGTTGCTGCTGACTAAAAGCTGCCAGCTGCTTGCTGAACAATATGGAAACTTTTTTACAACCTGTTAACGAAAAACTTATTCACACTCTTGAGCATCTAAAAAAAGAACTAGCTTCTATTCGCGCTGGACGAGCCAACCCATCATTAATTGAAGAAATGCCAATCGAAGCTTACGGTGGTCGTATGAAATTAATGGAATTAGGCACAATTACTGCACCACAAACTTCGATGTTACAAATTCAAGTTTGGGATAACGATGTTGTTAAGACTATTGAAAAAGCGATTCAGGAATCAAGTTTAGGATTAACTCCTAACACCGAAGGCCAGATTATTCGGTTACCAATTCCACCACTTAGTGCCGAACGAAGACAAGAATTTATTAAAATTGCCCATCAAAAAGGCGAAGAATGTCGGATAGCTATTCGACAAATCAGAGGTGATGAAAGATCTGCATGGGAAAAATTGAAAACAGATGGTGAGATCGGTGAAGATGAACTTTTCCGCAGAGAAAAAATGCTCCAAGATTTATTAGATAAAGTCACAGATCAAATTAGCGAATTAGTTAAGGTCAAAGAAGCTGAATTAACCCAAATCTAATTTCCAAATTAAGACTTCCGTTTTTACCTTAGATAATGTAGACTGTAGTCTGAAGTTGAACCTACTGTAATTCTCAACCATGATATTCACAATTATTATTTTCATTATTACCATAGGAATATTAGTTTTAATTCATGAACTCGGTCATTATTTAGCTGCTAAAAAATTCAATATTAAAGTTTTAGAATTTGGTTTTGGTTTACCACCACGGGCTTGGGGCAAAAAAATTGGTGAAACTATATTTTCTTTAAATTGGCTACCATTTGGCGGTTTTGTTCACTTGTTAGGAGAGGATGATAATAAAAAAGAAAACCTAGAAGATAATCGATCTTTTGCCTCGCAACATGTAGCGAAAAGAATCGCCGTTGTTGTGGCTGGTGTCCTCATGAATTTAATTCTAGCTTGGGTTTTATATACAGTTGTTTTAGCTAGTCAAAACTTCCAAACTCAAATCCCATTATTATCAGATCATAAATTCGTTGGAGTAAATCAAACAAATGAAACCGTGATCTTAGTTACCTTTGTAGCAGATCAATCACCAGCACAAACCGCTGGTATTAAAGCTGGTGATAGGGTAATTGCCTTTAATGATCAATTTTTAAAAGATCACACGGAATTAATTAATTTAACCAAACAAAATGCCGGTCAACAAATAAAATTAACTCTCACTGATGTGAAGAAGTCGACATATCGATCGATCGAGGTTACCCCTCGAATTGATCCACCAGCAGGTCAGGGGGCTTTAGGTATCGGTTTAGATAGTTTGCAAATTGCTAATTTAGATTATAACGATGGCTGGCAAAAAGTCTTAGTTGG
>CAZZEB010000006.1:0-13215 GCA_964652495.1 uncultured Gammaproteobacteria bacterium | reverse complement strand
CTGGAATATTGGCGCTTATTCTATGGATATATTAGGAAAAACTGTCGCCAAATCATTTGCCCAAAAGAATCCACAACCTGTTTTGGAAAATGTTGCCGGGCCAATCGGGATTACTAGTATCGTGGATCAAATCCTAAAAGTTAATAATCCTCTGATCCCTTACTTAGATTTTATAGCTGCTTTATCACTTAATTTAGCGATTGTTAATATTTTGCCATTCCCTGGTTTAGATGGAGGGCGATTCTTCTTTTTAGTGATTGAAGCTGTTACTCGCAAAAAACCACATCCAACTTTTGAAAAATATGTTCACACCATCGGACTGTTTATTTTAATTGCCTTAATTATTGTCATTACAGCTTCAGATATATTTAAATTGTTTGTCTAATTACTCCCTTCGTCAGACTCTTGTCAGCGCTCGCTAAGACAGATACACTAAATGTATGGTTCGAATAATTATGATCATTGGTATTGCCCTATTTCCGCCAGCTATTTTAGCTTATATCTCTCAAGATGCCTTACCAGGTGATATTCGCTATCCGGTTAAACGACTTGTCGAAAATGGTGTCATGACAATTGCCTCTATAAATCCCAACACTAAAGCTATGTTTAGTGTTTCACAATCAAATAGTCGTCTCAAAGAGATGTTAGCAGTTGCTGCTAAAGGTGAAGATACTCAATCATTAATCGATGAAATTATTAAACAAAACGAAGAAACTGTCGCCGAGATTAGTCGTGTCAGTGATGTTAATCGTCGCCAAGAACTGATTAAAGAGTTTCAAAAAAATAGTACCGACAGTCAAACTAAGTTAGCTAAGGCTTATCAGACTCAATCAGCGTCAACTGCTAAAACAAATAATACTTCAAATACTAAACAGAGCACTTCAACAACTACCGTTAATGTAGCAGCCAAAGTTGAGTGTGTTGTTAATGGCAGTAATTTAGGATTAGTCGATGTTGGTTATTGTAATAGTATGAAAAAATATACTGATGAATTGAACGCATTAAATTCAAAAATAAACAATCTTTCTACTAATGTTGGTGGCCAAAATACCTTACCTACCTCAAACTCACCACAGCAAAATACAGATCAACTGAATCAAGCTAGTAACACAGGCACAGGAGAAACAAAGACAGCTTCTTTAGGTGATTCGAACGCTTCAACTCCACCATCAGCACCTTCAGGGGATACTCCTAGTGGAGAAGCTACCATTAGTGTTGCCTCCATTCCAACTCCACCTAGTTCTGTGATTCCTTACTCATCACCGGTAGCAGATGTCGGAGTCGCTTCAATCCCAACGCCACCTGGTTCATCTGATCCCACAGCAAACCAAACCACATCTCAGCCTACACCTAACCCATCCTCAGATAGTCCAAAAAGACAAACATTAAATCTATCTTCTGCAACAATTTGGTTTCCTCAGCCAAACGATACAACTCTAGAGATCACCTGTAATAGTGATGTTATTTCTGTCCAAATGTCTGGCAGTAGTAGTAATAGTGTTCGTTTTGGCAGATACAAGGAATATCCTGCGACTGCTGATCCAGCTTTTAATACCAGAAATGCTATTGGTGATGATAGCCAAGGAACCGGTGGCTATTTGTTAGATAGTAGTTTCCCAATTCAAGTTGGAGTCCCAGTCACCATCGACCTAACAGATAGTAACCGATCAACAATTGCTACATATTGGGTGGAAAGAGGAACTGTAAATAGTTCAGGTAACTATGTCATTGATCGTTATGTAGATTTCCACTGTCCTTAACACGTGCGTAATTCGCTATTTTCATAAATTATTTAAACATGTACAATAGAGCGGCTAATGAGATACTCTAAATTATTTCCTAAAACTATTAAGCAGACACCACAAGATGCGACGTTAATCTCGCATCAGTTACTGTATCGAGCAGGTTTTATTCGAGAGAGCACAGCTGGTAGGTATTATTTATTGCCATTAGGTTTACGGGTTCACCAAAAAATTCAGCAGATAATCAAAAAACAGATGGATGCTAGTGGGGCTCAAGAAATGGTTACTCCGGTTTTACACCCTTTATCCTTATGGGCAGAAACAAATCGAAATTCATCAGTCGGTTTTGAACTGATGAAAATAAAAGATCGGAATGATGGTGAATTTGTCTTAGGGGGAACGGCTGAAGAGATGTTTGTTGATCTGATCCGTAAATTCCAAATTAGCTATCGAGATTTACCAGTAAATCTTTATCAGTTCTCTACTAAATTCCGTGATGAAATGAGAGCTCGAGGCGGTTTGCTAAGAGTCCGAGAATTTATGATGAAAGATGGGTATTCCTTTCACATTGACGAAGCAGATTTCAAAAAAGAATATCAAAATATGTGGCAAACATATTTACAGATATTTAAGCAACTCGATTTAGATTCTGTTGTAGTCGAATCTGACAATGGTTATATCGGTGGTGAATATTGTCATGAATTTGTAGTTGTAACTGATGCTGGGGAAAGTAAATTCTTTGTAAATGAAGATCGTTCATATGCCGCGCATGAAGATGTTGCTAAATTTATTGTTGATGAAAAGAATTTAGATGAACCAGAAAAAGCTTTAGAAGAAGTTGATGCTAAAAGAGGCAAAACAATGGAAGATGGTGTCCAGTATCATAAATTACCATTATGGCAGCAGATTAAGGATGTGATGTATGTGGATGATAAAGGTCGGTTTATTTTAGCAGTCATCCGCGGTGATTATGATGTCAATGAAATAAAGTTAGCACATGTTATAAATGCTTACAGTTTAAGAGCGGCCACTGAAGATGAAATCCGTAATTTACTGCATTCTGAACCCGGATTTATTTCACCAGTCGGGATTAAAGATAATTTAGAAAAAGATGTCGAATTGCTTGTTATTGCTGATGAGACTTTAAAAACTATTAAAAATGCATACGGAGGTTCAAATAAACAATTCAAAGATTTAATGAATATTAATTTGGGGCGAGATTATCAACCAGATCAGATCTCTGATATCGCTTTAGCTCGTGAAGGGGATAAAGCTCCTGATGGTAAAGGCGTGTTAAAGCAAGAAAAAGGGGTCGAGGTTGGTAATATTTTCCAACTGGGTTATCACTACTCATCCAAAATGTCGGGGGCCAACTATATTAATCAGAATGGCCAAGAGTCACCATATTATATGGGTTGTTATGGTATTGGTATTGGTCGAACTTTAGCCACAATTGTCGAAATTCATCACGATGATAAAGGTATTATTTGGCCAGAATCAGTTGCTCCGTATCAACTTCATCTAGTTGGCTTAGATTTAAATAATGAACAGATCTCCGCTAAAGCCGAGGAGTGCTATCAGCATTTAACAGGGCAAGGAATTGAAGTCTTGTTTGATGATAGACTGGATGTTTCGGCGGGAGCTAAATTTGCTGACGCCGATCTGATTGGTATTCCCCATCGGGTAGTCGTTTCTGCTCGGTCCGGTGATCAATTTGAGTATAAATCTCGAAATGCAAACCAATCAGAGCTAATTAGCCTCGATGATTTAATTAAAAAAGTCTCCTAAAACCTATAGTCTTGATATAGCTTTTTGGTTTTGCTAAACTTGCCGGATGAGACTTGAATCAACCACTGGGTATTGGGCAAATGCTAGTGAAAAACATCTTAGCCGTAATTTAAAAGTTAGTTTGGCTTCGCCATTAGCTAAACGATTTGAACTCAATTTAGCCGGAATCAATTATCAATTAAATGTGGCTACAGAACAACTTAATTTAGACCATCCCTTAAGTTTAACTATCGCTGACAGTCAGGGTTTAGCTCAATTAGATCCGTTTCATAGTGATCCGAAAATCCGCCGAGTTCAAGGATACCTAGATTATTGTACGAGTCCTAATCAAGACACATCTCGACTAGACGGAAATTTCATTCGCAGAGCTTTAACTATCCTATTTAGTAGTATCTCTGAGGAACATTTTTATTTTCAGCGCCTCGGATATCAATCATGGCCAACCGCTCATCACCAATTAGTTTTAGGTTGTTCACTTGATCAAATTCACCGCATCGCATGGAATACTAAGCAGCCAATGAGTTTTCTTCTCCAAAAAATGATTGCTGATACCCTAGCAGAAGCTCAAGGTAAACTTGGTCTTCGACCGTTAGCTCAAGATTCAAATCGCCTTGGTTTCGAAGTTAATAAATTAATTAATACTCCTGGATTATTAGTTCAATCAATCAATGATTGAACCTAAAACAAAAGTCTGGTAAACTTACAAAGTTATGTTAACTAAAAATATTACTAAACAACCAAAGTCTGTTGCCGAAATTACGATTACCATTCCATGGTCTGACATCGAAGGTTTGTGGGGACAATCAGTTCAAAGAGTTAGCGCCGAATTAGAAATTCCAGGTTTTAGAAAAGGCCAAGCACCAGTTGATATGGTTGAGCAACGAGCTTCAAATCAGATCCACGATGATTTCTTAAAAATGATTATGCCACAAGCTTTAATGTCTGCTTTACAAGATACTGATGTAGTGCCTATCGATTATCCACAATATTCTGATGTTAACTTTACCAAAGGCCAAGACCTAAGCTTTAAGGCTACAGTCACTATGCGCCCAACTGTTGCAATTGGGGATTATAAAGCAGTCAAAGCTGCTCGCCCAGCTGTTAAAACTATCGAAGACCAAGAGATCGCTAAGATTATTGAAGACATGTACAATCGATGGAAAACACGTCAACCAATGGCTGATACAGCTAATCTCGAAGGTCAGACTCCAGCAGTTGCTCCTTTAGACGATAACTTTGCTAAAGCTATTGGTGCTGCTAATTTAGCTGATCTACAACAAAAAATCCGAACTGATTTAGAAAATGAAGCTAAATACAATAATGAGCTAGACTATGAAGAAGCCATCTTACAAGAAGTTGAGAAGATCACCACTGTCGATATTCCTGAAATTTTAGTCACTGATGAACTAAATCGGATGTTAGTTTCTCTCCAAAGAAACGTTGCTGACAAAGGTATTTTACTTGAAGAATATTTAAAGTCTCAAAACGAAACTACTGAAAGTATCAAAGAAAAATGGCGACCACAAGCTGAGAAGAATGTTCGAATGGAACTTGGTTTATCTGAAATCGCTCGATTACAAAATGTTTCTATCTCAGATAATGAGTTACAAGCAGAAATTGATAAAATCCAAGATGCTCGGATGAAACAACAATTCGAAAACGAAGAGCCACGAATGCATTTGCGGCACGCTTTACGCCAAACTAAGACTTTAAATATGCTCAAAAGTCTAATTCCAGCTAGCTAATAGCCAAGATCTTCTTTTTCTTACTTTGACCTGTTATAATCCAACTATCACACAATAGAAAGGGGTGTTTATTTTTTATGCCTATTATCATGAGGGCAGGAACCAACGATACTAACGATTCGTTAATTCGACGTTTTCAAAAAAAGATCGTTGCCGAAAAAGTTATTCAAGAATATCGAGAATTAGATCACTTTAAAAAGAAATCTGAAATCCGCCAAGAACGACGCAAAGAGCGATTACGCAAAATTGCACGTGCTAAGCGGTTAGCTGACTAATATGTTCGATCAACTACAAGCTGATTTAAAACAAGCTCAATTAAACCGAGATGAGGTTAAAGTCTCTGTCTTACGGATGTTATTATCCGAACTTAAATATGTTCAAATTAATAGCGGCCAAGATTTAACAGACGCTGACGTTACTACCCAAATTCAAAAAGAATTAAAAAAACGCCGTGAAGCAGTTGAGGGATTTTTAAAAGGTGGACGAGAAGAATTAGCTGAAAAAGAAAAACAAGAAGCCACAGTCTTAGAAGCTTATTTACCAGCACAATTAAGTGATGAAGAACTAACTAAGATTGTTGATGAAACAATTTCTGAGACTGGTGCTTCAACTATTGCTGATATGGGAAAAGTAATTAGTGCAGTGATGGCCAAAGTTAGTGGTCAAGCTGAAGGGGCTCGAGTTAGTTTATTAGTTAAACAACAATTACTAGCCTAAATTAATGTTAACTATCATCGTCAATTCCGATCCTCGATATCCAGTAGACAAAACCTCAATTCGATCCACTGTAGAAGAAGTTTTATTGCGTTATAAAGTTACTGGTAAAACAGAAATTGGTGTTAATATCGTTGGCGATCGTAAAATGCACGAGATCAACAAAAAGTATCGTGGTCTAGACTCAACAACCAATATTTTGACCTTTGCTTTAGAAGATGTTGCTGCCAATAAGCTAGCTCATTTACCACGAGTTGGGTTTGTGGCTTCTCCTGACCAAGTTTTGCGGCTTGGAGACATTATTATTTCCTATCCTCAAGTTGTTGAAGATGCTGGTGTTGATGGAGTTTCAGTCGACGAAGAGATGAGGATTTTAGTGGAGCATGGAGTAAAGCATCTTTTAGGATTACATGGCGAAGATCACTAAGTCGTTTACATTTCTATTTCTTGAAAAAAGAAAACAATCTGACTAATATCATAAGGTACTGTTTAATATTTAAGGATCTTTATTATGGTTTTTTATCGCAAGTACCGTCCACAAACATTAGATCAAATCATTGGTCAGACTGCAGTTAAGTCTAATTTAATCAAAGCTTTTGGGGAGCAGCGACTCGCCCATGCCTATTTATTCTGTGGTCCACGCGGCACAGGTAAAACTTCCACTGCTCGGATTCTAGCTAAAATGGTGAATTGCCAGAAGCAGTCAGCAGCCAGCAGCAAGCAGCCAGCAGCGAGCAGCACGAAAAAAACAGATCATGACTTAGCTGCTAGCGAAAAGCTATCAGCTGCCAGCTCAATTCCCTGCAACCGTTGTGATTCATGCATGTCCATCAATGATGGTTCGAATTTAGATTTGATCGAAATTGATGCTGCTTCCAACCGAGGAATCGATGATATTCGCAGTTTACGCGACAATATTAAGTTAGCTCCAACCTCAGCCAAGCAGAAAGTCTATATTATCGATGAGGTCCATATGCTATCAAATGAAGCATTTAATGCGTTATTAAAAACTTTGGAAGAACCACCAGCACATGTTTTATTTATTTTAGCCACCACCGAACTGCATAAGATTCCTGTCACTATCTTATCTCGAGTTCAAAAATTAGAGTTTCAATTAGCTTCGATTACCGATACTGTTGCGGCATTACAACGAGTAGTTGATGGTGAAAAATTAAAAGTTGCTGATGGGGTTTTAGAAATTATAGCCCGTCGTTCTGAAGGAAGTTTTCGAGATGCAGTTAAATTATTAGATCAATTAGCTTCTAAAGGCGAAGAAATTACTGTCCAGTTTGCTGAAGAATCACTTCAAACCGGAAGTTTTGAACAACTGATTGAACTTGCTACTACCATTGCAAAAGAGGATCCCTCAACAAGTTTAGTTCAACTCACTACTTTAATTGATCGAGGAGTCAACCCAAAAGATTTAGGAGCGAATTTAATCGATCTCTTACGGGGTGTTTTCTTAATTCAGAATGGCGCTAGTTCAATTGTTAAAAATGATTACGGTGAGATCCAATATCAGCAAGTTGAATCACTGTCGAAACTTTTTAAAAAACCTCAGTTAATTCAAACTCTCAAATCGCTTCAACAATCGATGGAACAAATTAAATTTACTAGTATGCCAATCTTAGCTATTGAGATCGCAATTGTTGAAAGTACTCAGCCACAACTAGTGATGGCTAGTCCAGTAGTAGTGGCTGCTCCAGCAATGCCTGTAGTGCAACCTGTTGTCAGTAAGGTAGCTGCTATTGAGCCAATTGCTAAAGCTGCAGCTTTGACTGACGATGTTCTCCAACCCCGAGCTGGCGAAGAGTTAACTGTATTGAAAGAACGGTGGAGTTATATCTTAGAAACAATTAAACAAATGAACTATTCTTTGGAAGCTTTGCTTCGAGCTGTTTCTTTAACTGGAACTGATGAAAGTTTTGTGTTTATTGAAGTGCCATATTCTTTCCATCAACGAATTCTGGAATCACCCAAAAATCGTGATTTAATTGAATCTATTTTTTCAGATGTTTTAAGCAAACCAATGCGACTAGCAGTTACCTTAGGTCAACGACCAAATCAATCTGAAGATTTAGCCAATGTTGAAGTTGCTGCCGATGATGATATTATTCGAATTGCCGCCGAAATCTTCAGCTCTGACGCGAATTAATACAAATAAACGTTCTTTTATCCAGATAATTGATATCTCAAATCGTTACTGCTAATCTATCTATGATGAAACAGTCAGTTATTTTTGATTACATCCAACAAGAATCTCAGCGCCAAGTTGAAGGTCTAGAAATGATACCCTCTGAAAATTATGTTTCAGCTGATGTTCTTAAAGCCCTGGGTTCAATTTTGACTAATAAATATTCTGAGGGTTTTCCTGGTCGACGTTATTATGGCGGCAATGAAGTCATCGATAAAATTGAAACTCACGCTATAAATTTAGCTAAACAAGTATTCGGAGTTGAACACGCTATAGTTCAACCATATTCTGGATCTCCTGCTAACGTTGAAACGATGTTAGCTTTATGCCAACCAGGTGATGTCATTATGGGCCTGGGTTTAAGTGATGGAGGACATTTAACACACGGAGCCTCTGTTTCAGCTAGTGGTCAATTATTTAAAGTTATTAATTATCCTTTAGGTAAAGATAAAAAAATTGATTTTAAAGCTGCGTTAGCACTGGCCAAAGAACATCACCCTAAATTAATGTGGGCTGGGATCACTGCTTATCCTTACCAAATCGAGTTTGCAGAATATGCCAAAATTGCAAAAGAGGTCGGGGCTTACCTAGTCGCCGATATCTCTCATGTTTCTGGATTGGTAGCAGCTGGAGTTCATCCATCACCTGTCGAATATGTTGATGTTGTCACCACAACTACTCACAAAACTTTGCGTGGTCCAAGAGGAGCTATGATTATGGTTACTAAGCAAGGTTTATCTAAAGATCCAGATCTCTCCACCAAACTCGAAAAAGCCGTTTTCCCAGGTATGCAAGGTGGTCCTCACAATCATCAGACAGCAGCTATAGCTATTGCATTAGAAGAAGCTCTTTTGCCAGAGTTTAAAAAATATGCTCAGCAAATCGTAGCTAATTCTCAAGCATTAGCCGCTGAATTAGGAACTAAAACTGAAAATCACTTATTACTATTAGATTTATCTGAATGGGGATTTGGACTGGGTTATCAAGCACAGTATGCTTTAGAAGTAGCCGGAATTACTGTCAATAAAAATACCGTTCCCTTCGATCCTGCATCTGCTTATTATCCATCAGGCATTCGTTTAGGCACACCCGCATTGACTACTCGGGGGATGACAGAAACGGAAATGGTTACAATTGCTAGTTGGATTAAGCAAGTTCTAGAGGTGGTTAAAGGTTATGATTTGCCAACAGAGCAAAGTGAGAGAAAAGATTTTCTTAATAAATTTAAGAAAGAATTTAAAAATAATCCCAAATTATTATCAATCAAAAAAGAGATTGCTGATTTCTGCCAAAAGTATCCAGTTCCAGGTATTGAATAGTTATTTTTATCTAATTTCTTAACTGATCTTTCATCGATAGGATTATTATTTTTATTAATTTCTAGTTTCTACTTATTCTGCTGAATCTTGCTCATTTATTTTTAGGTTAGTTAACTTAATATGGGTGAGGATTAAAGCCACGCCGGAAGGTCCATACTAGTAGGAATTATCTTGATTTTCTTTCTGTGAAACGAGTAGCTTTTAGAGATATTTTGTTTTTCTCTAGAAATATCTTATTAAAATTCATCTTCACATTCATATTCATATCCAAAAAATACCAAATATACGCTAGAGCGTATATTTGGTATTTTTCTACCTGGATAGTTAGACTCTTAGACCAAAGTATTTCTTATACAACACTTCGTTTTCTAATTTAGAAATCTCCATCATTGTTACCTCGCGGGAAAGCCCAAAATAGTGACGAAGATACTCAATTTCGTCAAAACAATCATAGGGGGTTAAATAAACTGATTTTTGAAATTGTAAAAATCGCATCTCTTTGAGTTTTCTTCTAAATTTTTCTTGTTGAGTGTGTTTTAACTTGGAAATATCATATAAAACCAAATACCATTTGCCATTCCAATGTTTAGCTTGTACACTTTTTTCCTTAATCTTATACTCTAAAAACTTTGTTTGCCCCTTTGATGTTAAACGGATATAGTCATTATTATTACGACTTACTACTTCAATTAAATTCTGCTTGTGTAATCGCTCCAGATTACGTTTTAACTGATAGTCATTAAATTTATGCCACTGCTTATCTGCTTCGATCTTACGCTTTTTCCATTGGTATTGTCGGTATGAAGCATATACCTTTCCAAAATTTGGAAGTATTAGAGTAGTCGAGATAACTGCCCCAACTCCGAGTAGGGATATTATTTCCCTGACTAAAGGATATTCCCCTGTAGTTCTGCTATTCATAAAGAATACTTTGAGCAGTGAGCGAAATATAATAAATTATCCATTTTTACGCAATAGCGTAAAAATGGATAATTAGTCAAATAAGTTTAGAAATAAGCAACGAATAGATAATAAGTCCTGGACAGATACATAATATGGTGTTGAGACCACAAATAAATTAAAATACACTCATGGACACCACATTAAATGGCAATCAAATTAATGGCAAAGCTATAGCCGATATGTATGCTCGATCTGTTAAACATCAACTTGCCGATTTTCAGAACAAATTAGAAGAAACCGGTTTTCCGTCCCGTCCTCCTGTTATTGTCAGTTTCGCCAATGAAGAAGATCCCGCTTCAGTTAAATATACTGAAATGAAACAAGCTAAAGCCGAGGAGTTAGGAATTCAATTTAATATTAATTACATTACCCCTAAAACCCCGATTGAGGAGGTTGAAGCAGCCTTAAAAAGATATAACCAAATGGGATCAATTGATGGCATTATGTTTCAATTACCAATTACGCCAAATTTATCTGAGCTAAGAGATAAAATTATCGCCCAAATTGTTCCGGATAAAGACGTCGATGGCTTAACCTTGGAAGGTCAAAAGTTCTTCTTACCGGCAACAGTTGAAGGTGTTTTTCAGATTATGTCGACTAGAAATCATCAGTTTGAAGGAAAAGTTGCTGCAGTTGTTGGTTCAGAAGGAGAGATCGGCATCCCACTTTGTAGAGAATTAGAAAAAGCTGGTTTTCGAAGAATCATAAAAGTTGATACTAAATTAACTGATTCAGATATTACTCGAGATCTCTTAACCGCTGATTACGTATTCTCAGCAACTGGTGTTCGCGCTTTAGTTAAAGCTGAGTATCTTAAAACCGGCGTTATCGTTTTTGATATTGGTTTAGGTGATATTGATCCTTCTGTCTATGAAATCGCTGCTGAATATACTCCGATGATCGGTGGTTGTGGACCGAATACTGTAGTCGCTTTAATGAGAAATGTGGTCAAATCTTTTATCAATCGGATGGAAGCTATCTACCGAATTTAATTCACTCTTGAATCCGCACGAGCATATGATAGAATACTGTCATGGGTTTAATGGATAATCTCAAACAAATGGGCGATCTGAAGAAAATGGCAGATCAAGCAAAAGAAGTTCAAAAAAGACTTGGCGCAATTAAAATTACTGTCGAGCACAAAGGTGTCACTGTTGTCATGACCGGCGATCAAAAAGTTATTTCTATCTCTGGTGATAATGATTTAGATAAAGTTACTGATGCTGTTAATGAGGCCTTAAAACAATCTCAAAAAGTTGCTGCCGAAGAAATGAAGGGCTTAATGGGTGGCCTTGGTCTTCCTGGTATGTAAAAAAAGAATCATGATTCAAGATTCGGGAATTAAACCGGAATCTGCTCGCATAAAATCTTTTACTGATTTATTATCTTGGCAAGAAAGCCATAAATTAACAATAAATATCTATAATTTAACAAAAGATTATCCTAAGTCAGAAATCTATGCACTTGTTGACCAAATGCGTCGCGCGACATCATCTATTGGGGCTAATATTGCGGAAGCATTTGGCAGACAATCGTACCGAGAAAAGATACAGTATTATCATCAATCCTTGGGTTCGATAGATGAACTTCATAATTTCTTACTACTTTCAAAAGATTTAGGTTATATTGATGCAGAATCATTTGAGATGACACTTGAATCTATACATTTGTGCCGAAGATTGCTTAAAGGGCTAATGAATAAAACTAAATCATACATATAATCTTTAACTTCATTACAACTGGAATCTTGCATCTTGAATCTTGAATCGTATACTAGAGTACATGGCTACTATCCCTAAAGTTGTTCGAGATTTAATTGAAGCCTTTGAACGTCTACCTGGAATTGGTCCGAAGACAGCTCAGAGATTAACATATCATTTACTTCATGCTCCAAAAGAAGAAGCTATGGCTCTAGCTAATTCGGCATTAGCGTTGAAAGAAAAAACCGTTATCTGTTCTGTTTGTTTTAATATCTCAGATCAGGATCCTTGTGAAATCGACAGTGATTCTAGTAGAGATAGAGCAACTATTGCAGTTGTTGAAGATCCGTTAGATGTTTTAGCTTTAGAAAGAGCAAATTTTAAAGGTTTATATCATGTTCTTCATGGTGCTATTTCCCCATTAGAAAATATCGGTCCAGATGAACTTCACATTCGAGATTTATTACCGAGATTAAAAGATCAAACTGTCACAGAAGTTATTTTAGCTACCAATCCAACTATGGAAGGCGAGGCCACAGCCATGTATATCGAACGATTAATTAAGCCATTAGAAGTTAAAGTTACTCGTATTGCTCGAGGTCTACCAGTCGGGGGTGACTTAGAATATGCCGATGAAACGACCTTAACCCGAGCTTTAGAAGGCCGGAAGGAATATTAAGAATAGGAGCCAGCAGTCTGCAGCTTGCAGCGAGACATCCTTACGCATAAAAAAAACAATTTCTGACTTTATGTCATCCTCATGAAAATGAGGATCCATGCTTTTTGTTTTCTACAATCTACCTTCCATGTGCCATCACCTACAAGCTACGTGCTATACTTTGCCTATGCCAACAAATTTTAGTAACGCTATCTCTAGTGCAGCTAATATCGTCCGAGGGGATATAGTTCAACCAGTAGTAGATACTGCCAAAGTTAGTGCTCACGAAATAATTGAACAAGTTACCGGGATTCAATCCTCAGGTGGAACTCAACAGCAAAATCCAAATCAGCCGAATACTCCGGATAAAGATCCAGTTGCCGAAAAACAAC
>CAZZEB010000005.1:19054-19341 GCA_964652495.1 uncultured Gammaproteobacteria bacterium | reverse complement strand
CCAGTATTAGTTCTGTTACACAGGTTAAGAAATTGTTAATTGGAATGTTAATTGTGACAGTGTTTTGTTCAGTTTATGGTTTAGGACAAGTATATTTAGGTTGGCCGGTGGTAACAACAAACAATGAAGAATTCTCAAAAGGCTTAATCTTAAAATTAACTCCAGGAGCAAGACCAAATTCAACTTTTGCGGGTCATTATGATTTAGCAATTTATTTATCGATTGCTCTAACTTTTATCGCGGCTTTATTTTGGGTTTATAAACGAAAGCTTGTTAAGTTAATACTG
>CAZZEB010000005.1:0-19044 GCA_964652495.1 uncultured Gammaproteobacteria bacterium | reverse complement strand
TTCCGGGTTATTAGCACTCGGTTTATTAGCATTAACAGCAGCCCGGGTATCATTTGTAGCGATGATAGTTGGAGTGGCTTCAGTTTGGTGGGGAATGGGGAAGCGGTGGTTAGTAGTATTATTAATTATTGCCTGTGGAGTGACGGTTATGGCTGTTCCTCAACTTCGAAATCGAGTGTTTGCAACGATTGAAGTTAATATTCTGCCAGCAATTAAATCTGTTACTAAATCAACTCCAGCTCCGACCAGGCAACCAACTGCATCAGAGGGGGCAATTACAAATCCTTATGTGGCTCAAACAATCGTTCCAGGTGAACCAACCACTTATACTGAATTAGAAGTATATAGATCATTCAAAATTAGGACTGATGTTAATTGGCCAAGAGCGATAAATGCTTTTAAGAAAGATCCATTAATCGGGACAGGATATTCATCAATCTCGATTGCTTCTGACAACGATTATTTAAGATCGTTAGGGGAAGTAGGATTATTAGGAACTGCTAGTTTATTGCTAATCTTTGTGATGATTGTGCGTCAATTACGAAGTGGTTTGAAGAAAGTTACTGGTGTTGAAAAAGCTGTCTTAGTGGGTAGCTTAATGATGTTACCGGTGATAGCTGTGACGGCTACTTTTATTGATGTTTTAGAGGCTTCCAAGATCGCTACTTTAGTTTGGATGTGGTTAGGAATTAGTTGGGCAATTTCAAGAAGGTATCAGGATCATAAAGAATAATTATGAAATTGCTAAGATCATCAGCGCTAATATTGTTTTTGATTGTTTTGTTTGGTCTCGGGCTTAGGTTATATAAAATTGATAGTCCAATTGCTGATTGGCATGCTTGGAGACAAGCTGACACTGCCGCGGTAGCTCGAGATTTTTATCAACATGGATATAATCCTTTTTTGCCTCACTACAACGATATGATGCCGGTGGCTGAAAGAAATAAAGCGGGTATTATTCCCCATAATCCGCATCACTATCGATTAGTAGAATTTTCAATATATCCAACGATTGTTTATCTAGGATATTTAATTAATGGTGGTGTAACTGAATGGATCGCTCGATTAGTTTCAGTGCTATTTTCGTTAGGATCTATAGTCTTAGTTTATTTTATAACAATAAGATATTATTCCCGATTTGTCGGATTATTAGCGGCTTTTTTGATGGCCGTTTTGCCATATAATGTGTACTTTTCTAGAGTGATCTTACCTGAACCGTCGTTAATATTTTTTTGTTTAGCAACAATGTTATTTGTTGATCGATGGATTTGGCAGGGTAAAAAATCTGATATGGTGATTAGTTTAGTTATGGGAATTGCCGCTTTCCTAACTAAACCGATGGCGGTATTTTATTTGTTACCGTTATTAGTTTCTTATCGACAAAGATATGGTAAATGGTGGCCAATACCAATTAAGTATTGGTTATGGGCAGTGATAGTAGTTGCTCCATTACTTGCTTGGAGAATTTGGATTCAACAATATCCTGAGGGTATTCCAGCTTCTAATTGGTTATATAATGGAAATGGAATTCGCTTAAAACCTTCATGGTGGCACTGGCTATTTGAAGTTAGGTTAGGTCAACAGATTCTGACTATTTTCGGTTGGACTTTACTAATTTTTGGTGTTATTGCTCCAGTAGCTAAAAAATCAGTAATTTTTCATTGGTGGTTATTATCAATGTTAGGTTATTTGATTGTGTTCGCTACGGGAAATGTTCAGCATGATTATTACCAAGTTTTGATTGTTCCACCGTTAGTAATCATGGTAGCTCGTGGTTTTGAAATGTTATGGAGTAAAGATGGTAATATTTTTTCTGTTTGGGGATATCGTTTAGTGGCAGTTATTTGTTTAACATTGATGATATATTTTGGCTATCAACATGCTAAGGGTTTATATCAAATCAATAATAATCTGATTGTTATTGCCGGACAAGCTGCTGACAAAATTTTGCCAGAGAATGCTCGAGTGTTAGCTCCAAATGGTGGAGATAGCTCCTTGTTGTATTACGTTAATCGTCCAGGTTGGGGTATGATCCCATTACCTGTTGATGAGATGATTCGTGATTATGGAGCAACACATGTTGTTTCTTTAGCTAATGATAGTCAAACTGCTGATTTACGGGCTAAATATCAGGTCTTAAATTCAGATGATAATTTTTGGATTATTGATTTGACACAGGAAAGAGATAAGTAGCTATCAGTCAGAGATTAGAGTATAGGGTTTAGTTAGTAATAGGAGAATTGTGTTAATAGAGTATCAGTGTTTTTCAATCTAGCTTTGCTAGTTGAAAAATCTACCTCGAAAAGAGGGGGTCGGGAGTCTCAATGGAAACTACCATTGAGGCGAGCGCATGGGGGAGAATAACCCGACCTAAAGGTTTTTCTCCCCCATGATCAAATGAAAATTTTAATGCTAACACCATATCTACCATATCCACCTTCCTCAGGAGGGCAGATTCGTTCGTATAATCTGTTAAAGAAAATGGCAAAAGATCATCAAGTGACCCTTTTTTCTTTAGTTAAGTTTGATGCTGAAAAAAAATATGTTCCAGAATTAGAAAAGATTTGTCATCGCGTAAAAGTTTTTAAGCGAGCAGAGAAGCCTTGGACGCTAACAAATATTATTAAAACTGGTTTTAGTATGTTTCCATTTTTGGTGGTTAGAAATTATTCGTCAGAAGAGAGACGAGCGATCGAGAAACTTTTAGAAGAAGAAGAGTTTGATGTAATTCATGCCGAAACATTTTATGTTTCTCCACATATTCCTAAAACAAAAATTCCAATCGTCTTAGTTGATCAGACAATTGAGTATCAGGTTTATCGTCACTATGTTAAAAATTATCGTTGGTGGTTTTTAAAACCTCTACTAAATATTGATGTTTTAAAACTAAAATTTTGGGAGGAATATTATTGGAAAAAAGCTTCAAGAGTGGTAGCCATGTCCGATAAAGATGCCAAAGTTATGCGAGCCTTGGTGCCGGGATTAAAGGTGTCGGTAATTCCCAATGGAGTTGGAGAAGATTTAATGGTGAAATCAAATGTACATTATAATCAGACATTATTATTTATGGGAAATTATGCTTGGTTACAAAATATTGAGGCGGCCAAGTTTTTGGCTAATAAAATATTTCCGATTGTGAAACAAGCAATTCCCGCTGCGAAGCTATTAATTGCTGGTCAAAACACCGATAAAGTTGATGATTTAGCCGGGGATGACATAGAACTCCGAGATTTGGATATTGAGGATATTGATGGCGTCAGAGAGTCATACCACCAATCAGGTGTGTTAGTTGCCCCGTTATATGGTCCTGGTGGTACTCGATTAAAAATATTGGGAGCGATGGCCTCACATTTACCTGTGGTGACTACTAAAGTCGGGATAGCAGGTATTGGCCAATCTGGACGGGATTATTTAGAGGCTGAGACTGCCAAAGGGATGGCGGAGCAAACAATTAAAGTTTTAAATGATCGTAAGTTATATGCAGAAATTGCGGTTAATGCTCGGGAATTAGTTGAAGATAAATATTCATATGATTCGATCGCCAGAGAATTAAGTGATGTGTATGAGGAGGTAGCGGGTGCATAAAATTACAATTGGGATTTTAAATTTTAATGCCGGTGATTATTTAATATCAAATTTGGAAGCAATTAAAAATGTTTCTTCAGAAGCTGATGTTACTGTCATTGTTGCCGATAATGCGTCAACAGATGGTAGTTTTGAATTAGCTCAGAAAAAGTTTCCTAAATATCAGTATTTAGATAATGGTAACAATTTGGGCTTTGGGCATGGCGTTAATCAAATTTTAAAACAGGTCAAAACTGAGTATGTTTTGATCTTAAATCCGGATGCCCGATTAGAAAAAGGGACATTAAGTTTTATGTTAGATTACATGGATCAACACCCAGAAGTTGGGGCAGCTTCCTGCAAAGTTGAAAAAGAAAATGGTTCATTAGACATTGCTTCTCATCGGGGATTTCCCACTCCTTGGGCATCATTTAAATATTATTTTTTGAAGGATGATAGCTTATATCATTTAACAGATCGTGATATGTCGGCGGCACACGAAGTTGATGCAATTGTCGGAGCGTTTTTCTTAACTCGAAAATCAGTTTTAGATAAAGTTGGGATGTTTGATGAAGATTATTTTATGTACGCCGAAGATATCGATTTGTGTTTAAGAATTAAACAAGCAGGTTATAAAATTATGTATTTGCCCGAGGTTAAAGTTATTCATTATAAAGGAGTGTCGTCGGGATTGAAAAAAGAGACACAACAAATTACGTCAGCAAATACAGCGTCGAGGTTAAAAGCCTTTAATGCTTTTTATGAATCAATGTTGATCTTTTACCGAAAGCACTATGCATCTGAGTATCCATTTTTTATTAACTGGTTAGTTTATTTTGGTGTCCACTTTAAATGGTGGTTGGCAAAGAGAAAGATGGTGGTGTAATAGATTATAGTTTTATGAAAGATTTAATTGCGGGTTATAATGCTCCGGAAAGCGCCAGGATTGAGGGTCATTTTAAAAGACTTTTGCCACATTTAGAACCTGAAAAATTCGTAATAGTCGGTGGGCTAGCAATCCAATTTCAATTAAAACATCGAGCTGTTAATTATCCTAAGAGAAAGTTTAATGATTTAGATATAGTTCTTGAGTCTGCTGATGTATTACATCCGACAATAACTGATAAGATGTTAGTATCGCATCATCATATAGAAGGTAGCGGTCATTATTTTGCATTAGTTGATCCTGAAACAAGGACTAAAATAGATGTATTCAACAGCGACTTTTATCCATATAGATATGACTATGCTAATTTTAATGGTGTGCAGTTACGGGTCCAAAGTTTGGAAGATCAGTTAGTCAAAACTATTTATGATATTCAAAGAATATCGTCAGAGGCGAAAGTTGATCCAAAACAGTTTAATGATGCTGAATTAATGATGGGGGTAGCAGATATTAATTTAGCTAATGAAAATTGGCAGAAGCGGCAAATTGGTCAGTACCCGACGAACATAATGGATGCTTGGAGAAGAGCTAAGATAATAAGACAGCAGCATCCAGATTGGATAGTGATCAGTCCTTTTAAGAAGGATATACCCGGTAATTGTCCGGAGTGTATTGATGATCCAAAATTTCCGTTAGCAGATAAATCAGAGATTTTTAGTATATTGGAGGTATACGAATAATGAGAATTGGAATTGATGCTCGTCTTTATCATGAATCGGGAGTAGGTCGATATATTCGGAATTTACTTAATCAATTAGTTGAGTTAGATGATAAAAACGAGTATGTAGTTTTTTTACTTAACAAAGATATTGATCAAGTTATATTGCCTAAAAACTTTCAAAAAGTTGTAGCAGATTTTCGCTGGTATTCATTAAAGGAACAGTGGCAAATGCCAAAGTTATTAAATAAATATCAGTTAGATTTAGTCCACTTTCCTCATTTTAATGTGCCAATTATGTACAGAGGAAAATATGTTGTAACGATTCATGATCTGATTCATCAAAAGGTTCAGATGCGTCGAGCGACAACTAGAGATCCATTAACTTATAAAATTAAACAATTAGGTTATGGATTAGTTTTTGAGACTGCCCTTAAGAAATCTGAGAAGATTATCACTGTGTCAGATTTTGTGGCTGAAGAGTTAAAGCAAATGTGGTCGGTTGATGGTCAAAAAATTGTTATTACTAAAGAGGCGGTGGAGCCAGCTTTTATCGAGTTAATAAAATCGACTAATCAAAAATTAATTCAACAAGTTCAAGATAAATTTAAAATTGATGGACCATATTTATATTATGTTGGGAATGCACATCCGCATAAGAATGTTGAAGGATTAATCAAAGCATTTGATCAATTGAGTAAAAAAAATCCAAAGTTAAAATTAGTTTTATCAGGTCATGATCACTATTTTTGGCAGCGTGTAAAAAATGAATTTTCACGAGAAAATATTGTTTTCACAGGCTATGTGACCGACCAAGAATTAGCGGGTTTAATGAAAGGAAGTCAGTTGTTCGTTTTGCCGTCATTGGAAGAAGGTTTTGGGATACCATTGCTTGAAGCGATGGCTGCTGGGGTGCCGGTGGTTTCTTCTGAAGCAGCTTCTTTACCTGAAGTTGGTGGAGATGCCTGTCTCTATTTTGATCCTCGTGATTTAAATCAGATGACTGAACAAATTCAGCGGGTTTTAGATGACGAAAAGTTAAAAAAGCAGCTGATAGATAAAGGTCAAAAAAGATATCAACAATTTAGTTGGCGAAGATTAGCAGAGCAAACATTAAAAGTTTATCAATCGAATAAATGAAATTTATAGATTGAGATTTGATGATGATAGTCTCAAATAATTTGGATTAATTGATCGACTTTTGGAGTTGTCTCAATATCATTTAGAGTTTTTGAATAGCTCTTAGTTTGGCGCTGCGGGCACGAGGATTGATTGCTAATTCTGTTTCTTCTGCAGTTAGAGGTTTATCTGTTAATGCCACACCCAGATTCTCTTGGACTTGTTGCTGAATAAAGTTTTTGGCCCAACGATCTTCTAAGGAATGAAAACTGATAATAACTAATTTTCCTGAGCTATCTAAGACAGACCAGATTGACGGTAGAGCTGCACGAAAATTATTCATTTCATCATTAACTGCAATCCTTAAAGCTTGAAAAACTTGGGTAGCGGGATGAACTTTATCTCGGCTATGTTTAACTTTTTTGATAATATCGGCTAATTGAAAAGTGGTGGTAATTAATTGATTTTGTCGAGCCGCGACAATGGCTTTGGCAATTGGTTTAGCCCAAGTTTCTTCACCATATTTTTGAAATAGCTCAGCTAATTCACCAACATTAAGGGCGTTGATTAAATCTGCAGCACTAACTGCCAATCGTTGATCCATTCTCATATCGAGTGGTGCGTCTGCTTGAAAACTAAAACCTCTTTCTGCTGTATCGAGTTGAGTGGAGGATAAACCCAAGTCAAATAAAATTCCGGTAACAGGAGCAATTTTAAATTTATTGGCATATGTGGCAGCATCCAAAAAATTAGCTTGAACAATAATTAGCTTTTCAGATCTAGCATAAACTAATTGATCAGTTTCAATTAGATCTAATTGATGGTTTTTCGCTACATGACGAATGGCAGTGATATCTAAATCGATGCCGAGAACTCTGCCACCTTTATCCAAAATAGCTTGAGTATGCCCGCCGCCACCGAGATTGCAGTCGATGTACCATTGGTCGGGTTTTATATCTAAAAATTGGATAACTTCATCCAACATGACTGGGATGTGATAGTTGTTCATGAAGGAATTATATATGATAAGTTAGCACTCAGCTACCCGCCGGTAGAATTGCGTCATTGCGAGGAGTCTTCGACGCGGCAATCTATACTTAATCGCTCGTGGCGCGTGGGAGATGGGGGGTGGAAAGGCAAAATGCAGAAAATAGAATACTAGAAATAGTTAGTCGGAAGTCGGTAGCCAAGGGGAGAATGTAGGTTGTAGGAGGTAGCGCGTGGGGTGTGGAAAGACAAAGATTGCTTCGGGAAATGTAGAGGTCGGACAATAGTGAATTTACAAATTTTTGCCTTTGGCAAATAATCATAGGTTGTCCCGACTATTAAAGTGAGGTTGCTCACTTTAATTCGCAATGACGGAAATGAGGGAATGATACAAAGGATGAAGATTGCTTCGGGAAATGTAGAGGTCGGACAATAGTGAATTTACAAATCCTGTTCTCACCATAAACGAAGCTCGCCTTGGGCGGACTATTCCGATATAATGTCGTCATGAAAAAGCCTGGTTTAAGAGTGGCGTTAGTTCACGATGATTTAGTTCAGTGGGGTGGAGCAGAGAGGGTGTTACTAGCCATCTCAGAGGTTTTTCCGGAAGCTCCGATTTATACTTCAGTATTTGATTATGATCAGCCTTTGATCGCTAAGAATTTTAAATCTAAAAAAATAGTAACTTCATTTATCCAAAAAATACCTGGATGGAGATGGTTGTATCGATCACTATTGCCGCTATATCCTTTGTCGTTTGGATTGTTTGATTTCTCGGAATATGATTTGGTGATCTCTCAAACTACTAGATTTGCTAAATGTATAATTACTGCTCCAGAAACAACTCATATTTGTTACTGCCATACACCTCCGCGGTTTCTGTGGAATTTTAGTCATCAGTCACAACCGATTTGGATGAGATGGTATCTCAGCTATTTACGTTGGGCTGATCGAATATATGCTAAAAGAGTCGATACTTGGTTGGCCGGATCGTTTAATTGCCGTAATCGGCTAAGGAAAATTTATCAAGTTGATTCTGAAGTTTTACAACCATTTGTTGATGATCAATTTTTTCAACCAGCGCAATCAGTAGGTGATTATTTTGTTTGTGTTGCTCGATTAATTGATTACAAGCGCGTGGACTTGGTGGTGAAGGCTTGTACAAAATTAGATCTGAAATTAAAGGTGATAGGAGATGGACCGGAGTTAACTAATTTGAAAGCTATGGCAGGGGATAAAATTGAGTTTTTACAGAAATTGCCTGATCAACAGTTAAAAAATATTATGGCTCAATCTAAAGCAGTAATTATTAGTGCAGAAGAAGATTTTGGTTTAGTTAGTTTAGAGTCTCAAGCTTTAGGTCGTCCAGTAATAGCTTTGGGTAAAGGTGGGTCATTAGAGAGTGTAGTTGAAGGAAAAACTGGTTTATTTTTTGAATCAGCAACTGTGTCCTCTTTAGTTGAGATATTAAATAAATTTGAAGGAATGAAATTTAGTGCTAGAATTTGTCAGGCAAATGCTAAAAAATTTAGTAAAGCAGCTTTCAAACAAAAAATGCTTAGGTTGATCAATCAATCAATAGCTGTTTATAATTAGGGCAATCGATGTTATTTGATATAACCAAGCGCATAATAGATATTATTGGCTCCGTTACAGGACTCGTAATCGCCTTACCCGTTTTGATTATCGTGGCGATTGCTATTAAATTAAATTCTCCAGGTCCGATTTTTGCCGATACAACTAAAAGAGTGGGGAAAGATGATCAGCTGTTTCGACTTTATAAATTCCGTTCAATGGTAGTGGGTGCTCAAAAGATTTTGGAGCAGAATCCAGAGTTATATGAAAAGTATAAGAGAAATAGTTACAAGTTATCGATTGATGAAGATCCTAGAATAACCTGGGTTGGTAAGATTATTCGGAAAACCTCGTTAGACGAATTACCTCAGCTAATTAATATTATTAAGGGTGAGATGAGTTTAGTCGGACCAAGAGCTTATTATCCTTTTGAGTTAGAAGAACAACAAAAGAAATATCCTCAGGCTAAAGAGTTCGTCAAGATTATTTTATCTGCAAAACCAGGTTTAACTGGTGAGTGGCAAGTATCTGGTCGGTCAGAGATAAATTTCGATAAAAGAGTGGAAATGGATGCTCGGTATGTTCAACGTCGGTCCATATTATATGATTTTTATTTGATTCTAAAAACCGTGCCGGCAGTGTTAACTGCTCGTGGGGCGGTTTGATTTAATCAATTAGGCGTGATATTGTAGATTGGTTAATTATTGTAGTGTAAACTGTCCAAACTGATGAAACTGGCAAATCTAAACAAAAAGCTAGAAAGACTTGATCGTTCTTCCCATAAAGTTAAGCGACGTTCTAATCGCCGTCGTATTTGGTATACCCTAGGTATTTTATTGATCTTAGCGATCGCAATTTATATTCCAACTCGAGGTATTTACTCTTCAATGCGGGAGTTAATTGCTCAGTCAAGGGCAGTAAATACAGCTGTTAAGAATGAAAATTTAGATCAAATTAAAGCTAGTATCGGTGAGATGCAGGGATCAGTTAATAAACTGGATAATTCTCTTAATGGTTTATTTTGGGTTCGCATAATTCCTTATGTCGGTGGTTTTTATAGTGATGCTAAACATTTTGCCGGAGCTGCTAAGCATGAGTTAGTCGCAGCTAGCCGAATTGTTGATTCGTTAGACCCGTATAAAGAAGAGTTAGGTTTTACCGGTACTCCGACACCGGGTCAAGATCGGGTGGTACAGGCTGTTAAAGTTTTGGAGAAAGTAGTCCCTCATTTGGGTGATATTGAGCCTGAGTTAAAAGCGGCCAGTGAAGAAGTTTCTAAAATAAATGTTTCTAAATATCCAGAATCGATTGGTGGGCGACCATTAAGATCTAGGGTTGAGTTGGCAGTTAATTTTATTACAGGTGCTTATACTGCAGTATCTCAAGCGAAACCAGCGATTGAGGCAGCACCAACTGCCTTGGGAGTACCTTCAGCCAAGAATTATTTGATTATTTTCCAAAATGATAAGGAGTTGAGAGCTACAGGTGGGTTTATGACTGCTTATGCTTTTTTGAGATTGGATCAAGGGCGTGTTTCTTCTTCTGGATCGGATGATATATACCGTTTAGACGAAAAATTATTAGATATCTGTAAAAATGTGATTTGTCCGTTAACTCCACCGGCTGCAATTGTGAAGTATTTGCCAGAAGCTGATGGTAAACCTAGAACTGCATGGTCGATGCGGGATTCCAATTTCTCGCCAGATGTGCCAACTTCTTTAGCTGATTTTGAAAAATTATATAGCTTTTTAGATGGAGAGCAATTTGATGGAATTATTTTGATCGATACTAATGTGGTTGAGGAATTGATTAAGATTACCGGTCCAATTGAGGTATTTAATACTAAATATAGTGCTGAGATAGATGCTAGGTGTAATTGCCCTGGGGTAATTTATGAACTTGAGCGCTATGCTCAAATTATTGAAGCTGGAGAGTCAGATAGAAAGGCTATTTTAGGAACATTAATGCAACAATTGTTAGCTAGATCTTTGGGGGCTTCTTCTGAAAAATTGCCAGAGTTTATCAATGCGGGGGTTAAACTTGCCAATGATAAGCATGTGATTTTCTACATGAAAGATCAAAAATTGCAGTCTGCTCTTGGACAATTAAATTGGACTGGTGAAGTCAAAGAGACAGAGGGGGATTATTTATTGGTGAATGATTCTAATTTTGCTGGCGGTAAGTCTAATATGTATGTTGAACAAGAAGTAAATCTTGATATCGATACTAAAGCGAAGAAATCAACTCTGACTATTAATTACCGAAACCCACAACCATATAATACTTGGTTAAATGGTATTAATCGCGATTATGTTCGAGTTTATGTACCATCAGGAGCAAAGTTATTAAATCTAAAAGGATCGGAGCAGATTAACTTCGTTGATGAAGAATTAGGCAAACAAGTTTTCGAAGCTTTTATTCAGATTCGGCCGCAGAATTCGATTACTTTAGTTTTTGAATACGAATTGCCAAAAGAATATTTAGATAATGGTAAATATCCTTTGTTGATTCAAAAACAGCCAGGTAAGAAACCGTTTAAATATACTGTTAAAGTTAATGGTCGAGAAAAAGCCAAGTTTGATCTATCAAATGATGTCGATTTGAAGCTGGATATTTAATTATCTAATGTGGCTGTCAAAAACTTGGTGAATTAAATCGATATTTTCTAAATAATTATCGTTCATATTTAATTTTCTTCTAAGATTGCGGGCATAAGTATTAAGTGCATTTTCTAAATGGAGGGTTGGGAAACGTTGATCATTATTCTCCATAAAGTACTGGTTGTCATCTTTGACAAGATATCTTCCGGCTCCACGACGGACTAATGTTAATCTGCTATTAGCGGATAGTTTAGGTAAACTTAAATCATCCAAATTAGGAATCTGGCTGAGTTCGCGAGTAAAAATGACATTTACCAATCGATCTGTATTGGCTTTGGTTGGTGTCTCTTGTGTAGCTATTTCATCAATTTCGGGATCTAAGTATTTTATTTCAACTACAGCAGCTGCTTTTCTCGATTCAGGGACAATAATAACTCCACCAAGTATTAGCAGTCCTTCCGTGACAGTTCGTATCTCGTCAGTAAAAGCTTTAGGTACCGACACCGGTTTCGAAGGTGCTTCTCTAAACTTAGGTCTGGAATGATTAATCTTTGATTCGGTAACCATAACTAATTTTAACATTTACTAATACATATTATCAACTATAGGGTATTTGTTTAATATCTTGGCTTTAGCTAAACTAGGTCAATGCCGTCAATTGCAACAGAAGGATTAATTTTAAAAAGAACCAATTTCGGTGAAGCGGACCGGGTGGTGACGGTATTAACAGATCGGTTAGGTAAGATTTCGGTGGTGGCTCGAGGGGTCCGACGAATTACATCACGTCGAGGTGGAAATATTGAAGTTCTGAATCGAGTGAAGCTGCATTTATTTCGGCGGAAAAATTATACCTTAACTGAAGCTCAAAGTATTCAAACTTTTAGTGTAATTAAGCAGAATTTGAATCTAACTACTGCTGCCTTTCATGTGATTGAATTAGTAGATCGGTTGACTGTTGAAGGTCAGGTTAATCGAGATTTATATAGTTTAGTGATCTCAGTGTTGCAATTATTAGAAAAGAATCCACGACAGATTTTTATCAGAGCTTTTGAGGTAAAAATGCTAAGTTTGCTGGGATTCTGGTCAACTGATGGTATCCAAGATGTTGATTTGATGATTATGAAATTACTGAGTGATTTGGAGTATTATTCTTGGGATCAAATTAATCAAATTGAGATTAATGAGCAACAAGCGGTAGCTTTAGAGCGAGTTTTAAGATATTATATCGAAAGGATTTTAGAATCAAAGTTAAAATCAGTAACAGTGATGTCTAAGATCAAAAACAATGAGTAACGTTGATAATTTAGAAAAAATAGTAGCTTTATGTAAACGCCGGGGATTTATTTTTCCTGGTTCTGAGATCTATGGGGGATTGGCTAACACCTACGATTACGGACCCATGGGGGTAGAGTTACTTCGAAATATTCAGAATTTATGGTGGGAACAATTTATCCATCAAAGAGATGACATGGTTGGGCTCGATGCAAGTATTATTTCTTCACACAAAGTTTGGGATGCTTCAGGTCATACAGCAAGTTTTGCTGATGCTATGATCGATTGTAAAAATTGTAAATTGCGAAAGCGAGCAGATCATTTGATCGAAGACTATTTTGAATCAGTTAGCAAAGATAAAAAAGTTGAGGGTTTAGGGACAGAAGAGTTAGATCAAATTATCAAAGATGAAAAGATCCCTTGTCCAAAATGCGGCAAATTTGAATGGACTGCAGTTCGGAAATTTAATCAATTGTTTCCTGTTAAATTAGGAATTGTTGAAGGTGATGATTCGTTAGCTTATTTGCGTGGGGAGACTGCTCAAGGTATCTTTATTAACTTTAAGAATGTATTAGATTCAACTCGAGTTAGATTACCATTTGGAATTGGACAAATTGGAAAAAGTTTTCGTAATGAAATCACCATGGGAAATTCAATTTTTAGAACAATTGAATTCGTCCAGGCTGAAATCGAATTCTTTTTCGATCCGGAAACTACTGATTGGGAGAAGTTGTATCAAAATTGGAAAGATGAGATGTGGTCTTTTGTAACTGATACATTGAAGATTCAACCTGAAAATTTACGTTGGAGAGCTCATACTGATGAAGAAAGATCTTTTTATAGTAAGAGAACTGAAGATTTGGAATATCGTTTCCCATGGGGATTCAAAGAACTTTGGGGATTAGCATATCGAACTGATTACGACCTAACTCAGCATATGAAACATTCAGGCAAAGATTTGATGATTGTTGATCCAGAAACTGGTAAAAAAATCACTCCTCATGTAATTGAACCAGCGGTCGGAGTTAATCGGTTAATGTTGATGATTTTGTGTGATGCTTATGTTGAACTAGAAGATCGGGTAATGTTAAAACTTGATCCTCGAATTGCTCCATATCGGGTAGCAGTTTTTCCCTTGTTAGCTAATAAAGAAGAGTTAGTCGAAAAAGCTCGGGGTGTTTATAACAAGTTAAAAGCTAATTTCCCGGTAGCTTGGGATGCTCGAGGAAATATTGGTAAAAGATATGCGGCTCAAGATGAAATTGGTACCCCTTGGTGTGTGACTGTAGATTTTGATACACTGGAAGATGAAAGTGTAACTATTAGAAATCGAGATACTGCGACACAACAACGAATTAAGATTGAAGAGTTAGAAAAGTTTATTCGAGAACAAATATGAGTCCTAAAAAAGCTGCAAAATCAAAAGTAAAAGTAGAGCAAATCTCAAGTATCGCGGATCTAAAATTAGATGCTCCGGCTGATGAAAGAGTAGAAAAGGTTTCTGGTGATTCAGTTGAGAAATCTGGAGTTAAATCATTTCGGATGGCTCAATTAATGGCTAATAAAGTGAATATTTTATTAGTAGCTGGATTGTTAATTGTATTAGCTGTAGGAGGTTGGTTTGGCTGGCAATGGTTTAATAAAGTTCCAACTGATTTACCGATTGAGGAAGTCGAGCTTAGTTTTGATGCCGAAGGTCCGTATGCTATTTTAGAACCACGACGGGATGGTAATGCTTTAATTCTAAATATTCGTCGTGTGGGTGGTTATGAAAAGTTGACCTATGAGTTGGCTTATCAATCAGATGCTTCTGCTGATGAAGGTGAGGGAAAAATTGATCGAGGCGTAACAGGTACGATTAATGCTAATACTGTTGGTAAATCAGAATATAGTCAAGAAATTTTATTCGGTACTTGCTCTAAAGGTGATACTTTCTCAACTTTACATTGTGTTTTCGATAAAAATGTTGAGTATGGCACTTTAACTTTAAAGATCCAAAAGAAAGCTCAGCGTGGCGATAAAACAATTAAGGTTTATAAAATCATTACTACTTGGCATATCCAAAAACCAGACGTGGCTTTGGGTAAGTTAGTTTCTGGTGATAACCATTTTACTTACACAACTACTGCTGATCGGACAGAATTGGCGAGTGTGGCTTGGACATTGATTAATGATTTATCTGGAGCTCCTAAATTCCCAGATAATTATCAGGCTCAGGGGAAAGTATATACTTTAAATGTGCCAACAGCTAAAACTTTCCCTGCTGGTGAAGTAGTTATCGAGTTGGCTGAAGCTGTAGCTGATGCTAAAATCGCTCGTTACAATGAATCCGCTAATGCTTGGGATATGTTAGAAACTCAAGTTGAGGGGAGTAAGTTAAAAACTAATGCTCCAGCAGGTGGTATATTCGCTGTTTTAACTGCTAAAAAATAATTTCACGACTGCTAATTTGGCACAAAATGGTTTTTCACAGCTTATTTTAAGCATTTTCACACTTGACTCGTGAAAAGAAATGGTTCAGAATACCTATATATAGCTAGAAATGGTTATAAATAGCTGCCTAGAAAACAATTATGTATTTAGGCAGTTATCCAGTGGCTTTTAATGGTCATAATCGTATTACTTTACCGAAGTCTATTCGGCAAGCAATCGGGCTTGAACCGACAGTTATCTTGATGTTAGGCGACAACTGTTTATGGGGTTTTAGTCGTCAGGAATTTGACCAAGAAGCTAAGAAGAGATTAGATGTTTCGCTATGGGAAGAAGCTGGGCGTGTCGGACGGAGACAATTTTTCGCTACAGCAGCAGAGTGTCAGTTAGATAGTCATAGTCGGATGATTATCCCTGCTGATTTGATAAAGCAAGCAGATTTAGGTTTAGAAATGGTGTTAATCGGTGCCGGTGATCACTTTGAATTATGGAATGGCACACTTTGGTCTCAAATGGTCAAAGTTAATAGTTATAAATAAAGACAGTATCGATAGAGCAGAGAAATTAAAGTCGCTAGGCGACACCAAAATGTCTCATATAAATCGATTAGAATTAGATCATCAAAAAAAGTTTCAGTTTCATGCTTCAGGTCGGAAGTTAGTTTTAACTTTAGCAATTTTGATTACCTTAGGTGCAATGATGCAGATTTGGGTATTAAATCGGTTATCAACTTTCGGTGAGAAGATTAGCCAAATTGAAAGAAATAAAACTTCACTCAAAATGGAGAACCAAATTTTAGAGAATCAGATTGCTCAGTATTCAGCGCTTCAAAAAATTAAAGTTCAAGCAAGTAATTTAGGTTTTCAAACTAGTAAGAATATTGAATATTGGCAAGCAGATGGTTTGGCGATGAACCAAACAAAAGTTGATAGTTTGGCGAGATAATTACTTGAAGATGCATTGGTTAATGTGGTTACATACAATCAGGTCAACATCGAGTTGGCTCAATAGTTTATTCTGGAATTAACTTTCTGATAAGTGAAATTTAACTCAAGGTAGAAGCAATGAGATTAAAGTATATTCGACTAATTTATTTTTTATTTTTGTTAGTTATTGTAGCTCGGCTTTCCTATTGGCAAATTTGGAAATCTGAAGATTTAGTGGCTTTGGCTGAAGGGCAGAGAGTTAGTTCGAGTGAAGTGGCAGCTCCGCGTGGGGATATTTTGTTTAGTGATGGCTCGGTTTTAGTCTCCAATAAAGTTAGTTTTCAAATGTTTGCTCAGCCAAAAGTAATTGCTGATAAATTGGGGACTGCTAAAAAATTGGCATCAATTTTGTCCGAAGTTCAGTATGGTCAGGAGTGGAAAGAGCAGCGGGAAAAGATTACTGAAATTGAACAATTAAGAACATTTGATTTAGAGAAAGAACAAAAAATTAAGTTAATTGAAGAAGAATTGATGAAGAATTTTTCTAAAGATTTGTTCTGGGTGAGTTTAGGATGGCGGGTAGATAATGATACTCGTTTGGAGATCGATAAGTTAAGGATTGATGGGATTGGTTTTGATCAAAAGTTGGTCCGATTTTATCCGGAGAGCTCTTCGGCAGCGCATTTAGTAGGCTTTATTGGTGCTGATGCTTATGGTGTTGATAAGGGATATTTTGGTTTAGAAGGGTATTATAACGGAGAGTTGCGGGGCAAAAAAGGGTTGATTACTCAGGAGAGGGACGCCCATGGTTTGCCGATTCTACTAGGCAATTATGATTTTAAAGATCCTTCGACTGGAAAAACTTTGATGTTAACTGTTGATAGGACAATTCAAACAGTGGTTGAGGAGAAGTTGAAAAAAGGTATTGAGAAATATGGAGCTAAAGGAGCTTCAGCTATTGTCATGGATCCGTATAGTGGGGGGATTTTGGCGATGGCATCTTATCCAAATTATGATCCAGGAAAAATCGGTGATTTTCCGAAAGAGTATTTTCGAAATCCGGTAACAGTTGATGGTTATGAGCCTGGATCGACATTTAAAGTTTTAGTAATGGCGGCAGCAATCAATGAAGGTTTAGTAACACCTGACACGATTTGTACAATTTGTGATAAGCCTGTCGAGATGTCGGGCTTCACGATTAGAACTTGGAATAATAAATATACCCCAAACAGTACTATGACAGATGTGATTGTGCACTCTGATAATACCGGAATGGTGTTTATTGCTGAAAAATTAGGAATACAGAAGATGTATGAGTATATCTCTAATTTTGGCTTTGGCAGATTAACTGGAGTGGATTTGGAAGATGAATATTCTCCTGATTTGAGAGAGTTAGACACATGGAAACCGATTGATTTAGCAACTTCTTCATTTGGTCAAGGTATTTCTGTAACTGCCTTACAAGTAGTGAGAGCGGTGGCAACTATTGCTAATGGTGGTCATTTAATGGAACCACGGGTGGTTAGTGTAATCAAAACTCAAAATGGTATAACCAGAATTGACCCTAGGGAAATTGGTAAGCCGATTACACCTCAAACCGCGGCTTTGGTGAAAGAGATGATGGTGCAAGCGGTAGATTTGGGGGAGTCAAAATTTGCTAAACCAAAGGGGTATCGAATCGCAGGGAAAACTGGAACTGCACAGATTGCAGTAGGGGGAACATATGATGCAAAAAATACCATTGCGTCTTTTGTTGGTTTTGCTCCGGCTGATGATCCAAAATTTGTGATGTTAGTTCGTTATGATCAACCTACGAGTTCGATCTATGGAGCAGAAACTGCAGCCCCAACTTTTTTTGATATTGTCCGAGAAATTTTTACCTACTATGGTATCCCACCAACGAATTAATAGTTTTATTCTTGCAATTTGATCGGTTTTGATTAGAATTAGAAAAGATGAAGCTCAAGAAGTTGGTTCCGCAAAGTTTAATTAATTATGGCAAGCATTTGCCGACTGCAGTCGCCGCAAATTTAAAGTATGGTTTTCCATCAAATGGAGTTAAAGTGATTGGAGTTACCGGTACTGATGGTAAGACCACTACAGTCAATATGATTTATCAGGTTTTGAAAGCTGCGGGGAAAAAAGTTTCAATGGTTTCGACGATAAATGCGGTATTGGGCGATGAGAAGTTAGATACCGGATTTCATGTTACAAATCCAGATCCGATGGCGTTACAAAGTTATATTTCTAAAGCAAAAGCTGCGGGGAGTGAGTATTTAGTGTTAGAGGTGACTTCTCATGGTTTAGATCAGTTTAGAGTTTGGGGAATCCATTTTGAGATTGGGGTAATTACAAATATTACTCATGAACATTTGGATTATCATAAGACTTTTGATAATTATCTTGAAGCAAAAGCTAAGTTAATCCAGAATTCTAATTGGGCAGTTCTAAATTGTGATGATAAGAGTTTTTCTCGATTGAAGAATTTGGCAGTTGGTAAAGTCCTTAGTTATGGTCGGGATAAATCTGCAGAAATTAATGTTAATAAATCTAAAATAAAAACTAATTTAGCTGGTGAATATAATGAGTTAAATGCAGCTGCGGCGATTGGAGTGGCGCAAATAATTGGAATAAATCAAAAAGTTGCCCAAGATGCATTATTAAAAATGCCACAACTTTCAGGTCGAATGGAAGAAATAACCAATAAATTGGGAGTTAGAATAGTGGTTGATTTTGCCCACACGCCAAATGCCTTAGAAAATGCTTTAATGTCGCTTCGCCCTTTGACTAAGAAACGCTTAATTAGTGTTTTTGGCGCGGCTAGCTTAAGAGATGAAAAGAAACGACCGATGATGGGAAAAATTAGTGGACGATTAGCAGATATTACAGTTTTGACTGATGAAGATCCACGATTTGAGGATTCGATGATCATTATTAATCAAATTGCAGAATCAGTGTTACAAGTTG
>CAZZEB010000004.1:15011-24056 GCA_964652495.1 uncultured Gammaproteobacteria bacterium | reverse complement strand
ATCTAATTAATTTCATTGAGCAATTTAAAAAGGATAAGCAGCACCTAGATCAGCAAAATCATCAGCAAGAACAATTAAAAAAACAAACTGAACAACAAGAAGAAGAGAAAACTCAAATCAAGCAATATGAAGTGCAGAAGAGACAACAAAATATTGCTGTTAAACAAGCTCAAACCAAATCCGAACGCAAAGTTGGTCGAGGCTAACTTAAATTTGATTTTTAGCTAAAAATATCCTATAATATTCAATATGGAACCTAGATTATCTTATAAATACGAGTTTCACGCTCAAAATCGTTTTGAGTGGTATCAAATTAATGAATTCTTAAAAGAATTTAGTCAAACAGCACAACAATTAGCTTTAGAACCTAAAGATGTGGTTCATATCGGAGGTACAGCCAACTTCTTTAGACTATGTGAAGTATTTGGATCGAAAGCAATCTTCAGATTTAGAGGCACTCATGATATGGATATCGTAAGTTTCGGTCAGGGTTCAGTAAGAAGAGTTCTAGAATCACTATCAAATAATCCGAATGGGATCGTTGAACAATTTATGCTTCGACGATCGTTAGGACTGAGAGATAAAAAGAGTGTCTCGATACAATTTAAAAAAGGTATGGATCCGGCGTTATCTAATTTATTTGATATGGATGTATATGAGTCCGATTCAGGAAAAGTATCATTTAATGATAGGATTTTAACTTCTGAGAAAGTAATTTTAGATCCTGTTGAGCAAGTATCGTTACCCGCTTACAGAGGTTTAGTCGGAGCGCCAAGTTTGAGGGACTCTTTCGCATTTAAAACCGAAATTCTTGACTATTCAAAAGTTGGGTTAAGGCCAAAAGATGAAATCGATATCATGACTTCTTTACGAATAGCTGAAGAGAAAGGGATCCCATTTTCAGAGATTATAGAAGCAATCGCTGCCTCTAGTATGAATAGACGCAGTTTTCAAACTAAACTATCTAGTATTTCTAGACTTATTACTAAACCGAGACCAGAACTAGAAAAAATACTTAATGCCTATCCTTTTCTACCAAGCAAATTGGCGAGGGAAGAGGTATTGCACGCAATTAGCCAGCATAAAAACTCACTTACAGCTTAGTAACTCTTGTTGTTAGTTTCCCGTGTCGATATAATGATCGAGCATGAAGCTTTACAATACACTGACTCGTCAGGTTGAACAATTTTCACCATTAAATCCAGATCAAGTTACTATCTATGCCTGCGGACCAACAGTCTATGACTATGCTCATATCGGTCATATGCGCAAATACACTAATGATGATCTTCTTAAACGGGTGTTAATAGCTAATGGCTATTTGGTAAAACATGTCATGAATATTACTGATGTTGGCCATTTAGTCTCTGATGCCGATGAAGGTGAAGATAAATTTGAGAAAGGCGCTAGAGAAAGACAGATGACAGTCTGGGAAGTTGCTAAATTTTTTGAAAAAGACTTCAGAGATTCGATCAACAAAATGAATATCACACCATCTGATGTCAGTCCACGGGCTACAGAGCATATCGAAGCTCAAATTAAATTAATCGAAACTTTAGAGAAAAAAGGTTTTACCTATCAAACTGATGAAGCTGTTTATTTTGATGTTTCAAAATTCCCAACATATACCCAGTTAAATCGTCAAAGTTTAGAAGATAAAGAGGTTGGTGTTCGTGATGAAGTCCGAACTGATTCACACAAAAAGCACCCAGCTGATTTCGCCTTATGGTTTTTTACAGTTGGGCATTTTCAAGATCATGTGATGCGCTGGCCCTCGCCTTGGGGTGAGGGTTTTCCCGGTTGGCATATCGAGTGTTCTGCCATGAGCATGGAATATTTGGGTCCAACTATCGATATTCACACTGGCGGAATCGATCATATCTCCGTTCATCACACCAATGAAATTGCTCAATCAGAAGCAGCAACAGATCAAAAATTTGTAAATTATTGGGTGCATCATAATTTTATGCAAGTTGAAGGAGAAAAGATGAGTAAATCACTTAAAAATGGTTTTCGATTGTCCGAAATAGAGGAGCGGGGATTTGATCCACAGGCTTTACGCTATTTGTTTTTAACTGCTCATTATCGAGATCAACAAAATTTTACTTGGGAAAGTTTGCAAGCCGCTCAAAATGCACTGAATAATCTTTATCAAACCATCCGTGATTGGCCTAGTGGTGTCATTCCCGCGCAGGTGGGAATCCATGAGTCTAACAATGAAGCAGGAGATCATTACCAAAGATTTCTACAAGTAGCATCCGATGATCTAAAGCTACCACAAGCTATAGCGATTATGTGGGAACTCGTTAATTCCGATTTACCAAGTTCTCAAAAGTCCGCTGATTTATTAGCTATGGATCAAATCATGGGATTAAATTTAGATAATTATCTTGGTAAGCAGATAGAAATTCCTATAGAAGTTCAAAAACTGTTAGATCAAAGAGAAGAGGCTCGAAATAATAAAGATTTTTCAGAATCAGATAGATTGAGAGATGAGATCAAAAAACTTGGTTTTGAGATTGATGATACTCCAAGTGGACCTAAATTAAAGTCTTCTTAGTAATTTGACTGAACTATAGCTATATCCTATAATATACGGATGGAATATTCATTTGGTCAATGGCAGCGAGTCTCACAAGGAAGATATAATCTGGAACGTCGTGGCGTTGTAGTTGGGACTCAAGCGGAAATAGCTGAAAGAAAATCACCCCGGAACCAGGCTAACCAAATCGAACTTCGATATCCTAATAATTTAGGCTCAGTAGTTCATATAATAACCACCTCAAAACCACCCTTATTTAATCAAAATATGGTTGGTGCGAGTCTCTCGTTAGATAATACGGACCGTTTTATTGAATATACTCAGGATCCTATACAACCCAAACCAAATGTCAGCTTTATAAGTTCTTCAGCTAGACTAGAGTTAATAGTTAAATATCATCCACAGCAACTATCCGCTGATCTCGAGAGTCTACAGTTTTCATATCGATCCCAGAGAGATTCTGCATTGCTAGAATCTCAATCTACAGAATATCTTATTGGTCAAATAAATCAGTTATATAAAATTTATGGTAATAATATTTTCTATCCAGATTTAATTGCCCCAGAGGCTGGGACTAAAGCAGATCAACTTCAGTCTCAAATGGATAGTATTGTGGCAAAGCATATTGAAGACACGACTAAAAATTGGGATCCAGATATCAGAGATCGAATTTTTAGCAAATTTAGTTTTATCCAACAATTATTAGTTGAGGAATTAATTCCCAGTGCCAAAGGTGATGATAGATTTTTAAATAATCTGATTAGTAGCGCTCTAATTTATGTAAACCCTGATCTGGATGTTAAAAACGAATCTGAATGGCTTAATGAAATTATGGATTCGATTAAACGATCAGTAATTGGTTGTATTGAAGATGTTAATAACAGAGTAGAGCCAAAATTAGATGATTTGGTCATTTTTAAGAAACGACGTTCTTTACGTTACAGATCATCTAACCCAGAATCTGGAGTCGTAATTGATTTTCCAATAGTCGGTCAGCTAGGACAAAATATCGAGTATGAAGGTCAGATTTACCGACTAATCGATAGTGGTAGTGATTATTACCAAATAATTTATGGAAGAATAAATAAAGATCTAGATGGCTTAATTATCCCCAAAACCATCAATAGAAGCTGGATCGAAACTGCATTGTCTTCACCTGATCCGCGATTAGGTCAAGAAGTCATCCAAAAATACAGAAGGTTCTTTTTGAATCAGTAGCTTTATACAGGGCTTGATTGTTGGAATTGTCTGACTAGATGATCTGTATATGTTAGTAATTCTGGTCGGGAAAAATCGACCCTGACAATCTCCGCTCGATCTGCTATGAAACCTGGGTCAACATCGTAAGGTATGACAAGTGTTAATTTAGCAGCATCACGATTATGAGAAATGTCGCTGGGTAAATGAGATAATTCATTATGTATAAGTTTCACCATTCGTTTTCTCCATTCTCTGCTTTGATCGTAAAAATTATCATTAAAAAAACAGCCAACCATCTTTGATAGTTGGCGGCCCTTTCTGGATTCCGCAACCCTATTTGAAAAGGTAATCTCGCAAATTTGATCCAATTGAGTATAAGCTCCATCCTGAGATATATAGATTAATCCATCTGGGTTATTAACTTGGCTTTGTAATCTTAGTCCTCGACGTAATTCCGGATCTTCGAATAATTGGTGGGTTCGCCATGGATCAAACAGCCCGGCTGAAGAATCTAAGTCTTGTTTAAGACGTAGCGTGCCGGCGGTTTCCATTAATAATCCGGCTAGCATTGGATATAATCCTCGGACCATATTGAGATTGGTTGTGGTATGAAACCGTCGATGATAGCGGGGGATTCGTAATTGGCATTCGGGGTGCTGATACGCTTCATCTAACGCTTCTTGGGCAATCGGAGAAATTTTCGGTCTTTTGACAAGAGGACAGAAGATATTTGCAGGGAAATCAGGAGATCGAAATAATGGATTGAAATCAGATCCAACTTCTTTTTCAGCCAACATTGGTAAAATATTAACGAAGTTATCACAAATTGACAATATTTTATCATCTTGAACTTCGGTATATTTTCGGATAGGATATCTCCATGCCGCCTCTCTCCGATAGAATGCGTCCCAACAACTTAGCTGATTACATTGGCCAAAATCACATTATTGGCGATGATAAATTGTTATTTCAGGCCATTAAATCTGGCAAGCTATTTTCAATGGTGTTATGGGGTCCTCCCGGAGTTGGTAAAACTACTTTAGCTCGATTGATTGCGAATGAAACTGATGCAGATTTTATGGAGTTCTCAGCAGTCACTACTGGCATTGCAGAGCTTAAAAAGATCTTTGAAAAGTTGACTACCGACTACCGTCAACAGTCTTCCGCTACTCAATTAGAATTAAGCAGTGGTCAGAAGTCGGTTCGCCGTAGTCAGACAGTAATTTTTATTGATGAAATTCATCGTTTTAACAAAGCTCAACAAGATGCGTTATTGCCATATGTCGAAAACGGCACTATTACTTTAATCGGAGCAACTACCGAAAATCCAAGTTTTGAAATAAACCGACCGTTACTATCTAGAATGAGGGTGTTTGTCTTGGAACAGCTATCAGAACCAGAACTAAATCAGGTTATCGATCGAACCATAGCTGATAGCGATCAAGGTCTTGGTTTATTGAAGTTAAAAATAAAAGATGATGCTAGAAAATTTCTGATTGAAGCTTCCAATGGTGATGCCAGACAAATCTTAAATACTTTAGAAATAGCTGCTGAACATTTAGTTCATTCCGGTGTTAAATACAAAACTATTTCTATTGAATTGATTCAGCAAGCTATTCAAAAACCGACTTTGGGGTATGACAAACATTCTGATGAGCATCACAATACAATTTCAGCTTTTATCAAATCGATGCGAGCCAGCAACGCTGACGCTGCAATTTATTATTTAGCCCGAATGGTTGAGGCCGGTGAGGATCCATTATTTATAGCTCGACGTATGGTAATTTTTGCCAGCGAAGATATTGGTATGGCTCAACCAACTGCCTTAGTTGTTGCGAATGAAGTTTTTAAAGCCTGTGAAACAATTGGCTATCCTGAATGTGCCATTAATCTAGCACATGGAGTAGTTTATCTGGCTAAATCTAAAAAAGATCGAAGTGCTAATGATGCTATTTTTAATGCTTTAGCTGATGTTAGGCAATTTGGTAACTTACCAATTCCTATGAATCTACGCAACGCTTCGACCAAACTAATGAAAGATTTAGGCTATGGAAATGGATATGAAAAATATACTGATCAAGATCTATTACCAGAAAAGCTAAAAGGTAAAAAATATTATCTTGATAAAGATTAGTGACTTCAGGTATATAATAGCAATATGACCGAACGATTAAATTATGAATCTTCTCAGGTTAAACCTCACGCTGAACTCTTAAGCAAGGATCGAACCAGTAGTGCTTTAGTAACTAGAATGACTACGGGTATCAATAAACTTTTTCAAACTATCAGTAGAACAGCAGATCATCTTATGCCATACATCGACCAGGTCTTTAATTTGCCTAAGAATATGTCTGAGAAAGAAACTGAAAAATACTTAAAAGATATCTCTGAATTTAATCGTCCAAGATTCTTATAAAGCTAATCAATTTTAATTTATTGATCATCTGTCTTAGAGGTGATAACATCTTATTTTTAGAGTGGCAAAAATAATTACTATCGATGGGCCGGCGGCATCAGGAAAATCTTCAGTCGGTCGCAAATTGGCTCATCAAATAAATTTTCAGTTTATTGATTCAGGTGCAATTTACAGAGCAGGCGTTTGGGCACTTCTTCAACAGAATGTTTCGATTGATCAAACCGAAAAGATTAATCAGATTTTCCAAAACTTACCAATCGATTTTAAAACCGATGACCATGAAATTTTAGTTTTTCTAGATGATCAAGATATCACCAGTCATTTACATTCACCCGAAGTTACTAAATTAGTCGCTCAAATTGCTGCGATGCCATCAGTTAGGCCGTTGGTAAAACAACTAGAACATCTGCTAGCTAGTCGTCGAGATACAGTCATGGCCGGTCGAGATATTGGCACTGAGATATTCCCGGACTCAAAATTAAAGTTTTACATTACTGCTAATCCAGAAGTTCGAGCTCAACGACGTCATCAACAACAAATTAAAAGTCATCCTGATGCCGATTATCAAAAAATATTTGATGAGATGGTGGTTCGTGACAATTTAGATGCGACTCGAAAAATTTCGCCGATGAGACAAGCAGATGATGCTGTCCTAATTGATACCAGTAATCTAAATTTAGAACAGACCTTAGATCAGATGATTGAACACTACCATCGGGTTTTCAAATCTTAAATTCCGTCTAGTCCTACTTGTCAGTATCTGTTAGACTTGTCACTGATGTATCAAACTCACAAACTTCAAAACGGCTTAACTTTGGTCACGATCGATTTGCCATATTTAGATTCTGTCACCTCTTTAGTAGCAGTTGCCGCAGGATCGAGATATGAGACTAGAGAAATCAATGGTATCTCTCATTTCTTAGAACACATGTTCTTTAAAGGTTCAAAAAAATATCCAAGTGCTGAGCAAATTGCTTCAATTGTTGATGGTATTGGCGCTGTAAATAATGCAGCTACGAGCAAAGAATATACTTTTTACTGGATCAAATCTGCTGCTCGTCACATTGAACTTGCGACTGACATGTTGTCTTCAATGTTAAAAGAGTCATTGCTTCAGGCTGAAGAAATCGAAAGAGAAAAAGGCGTCATTATTGAAGAATTACGAATGTATCGAGATAATCCAACTCGTTACGTTTGGGATCTTTATGAACAATTGCAATTTGGTGATCAACCAATCGGTTGGGATATTGGTGGCGATGAACAAACAATTAATTCTTTAAATCGTGACAATTTTGTTAAGTATGTTGATTCACTTTATTCACCTGAAAATATGGTCTTAGTTTATGCAGGAAAAATACCAGCGAATATTAAAGAGATCGCTACTCAACATTTTAATGATTTACCAAAAAGATCTCATTTTGATTACTTAAAATTCGAGAGTTTACCAGAACAAAAAGTACCTAAAGTAAATATTTTCCATAAGAAGACAGATCAAGCAAATTTAGTTCTAGGTGTTGAAGGTTTTGATCGAAATCATCAATTACGTCATGCCGCGCGAGTCCTTGGTTTAGTATTGGGTGAAGGTATGTCTAGCCGTTTATTCTTGCAAGTCAGAGAGAGACGAGGATTGGCGTATCATGTTAGTGCCGGTCCTGATTACTACCTAGATACCGGTTCATTTACTGCATATTCAGGATTAAAGTTAGAGAAAGTTGAAGAAGGCTTAAAAGTTATTCGAGATGAAATGGAAAAGATGATTACCGAGAAAGTCAGTGACGAAGAATTGAAAAAAGCTAAAGATATGGAACGTGGTCGATTAGCGCTTCGCAGTGAATCTACGAATTTCTTAGCGGAACATTTTGGGGTCAAATATATTCTTGATGGCGAATTAGAAAGCTTTGATGATTATTTATCTAAAATTGATCAGGTCACTGCGGAAGATGTTCAAACCGTTGCAAAGCAGTTATTTAAACCCGAAAGATATAATTTACAAATAATTGCTCCGTTAGATGATCCAACTCCATTTACTAAAATCCTCACTGACTAGTTATAATTAACTTATGTCAGTTAAAGCCCATTTATCCCAAAGGCACCATTTAGTTTTTGAAATCATAATCTTATTATTAATTATCAGTTTTAGCTTTTTGACAATTTTTGCAAAACAATATTCCTATTTCAGTTTTGATTTAACTGTTACTCAATTTATCCAACAACTAACTGATCCAAACTTTCTTCGGGTAATGCAATTTATTACTGATTTAGGTTATCCATTTCTAGCTATTCCCAGTGTTGTTATAGTCGTAATTTTTTTATGGTGGAAACTTAATCCGCTAGCGGCACTAGCTGTAGTAATTTCATCAGCTGGAGGACATTTAATAACTACATTTATAAAAAGTTTAGTTGATCGACCACGACCAGATCAAAGCCTGATTAATCAACTTGATCTATTGATTAATAGCTCCAGTTTTCCTTCCGGTCATGTCATGTATTTTATTAGTTTTTATGGATTACTTTGTTATTTAGCTTGGGTTGGAATTGCTAAACCAAATTTAAGAATTGCGATTTGCATTAGTTTGGCTATTTTGATTGGTTTAATATCAATTTCCCGGATATATCTTGGTGCGCATTGGTTTTCGGATGTCATGGGGTCTTACCTAATTGGATTAGTCTGGCTATACGGTGTTATTCGAATATATCGATTATTTCTTACAAAAAAATTATTAACAAACATTAAAATATCTAAATGATTCCTTTAAGTGATAGTCGTGGTAGTGGCCAACTAGCTATCTGGACTTATTTAATTATTATAGCCAACATCTTTGTTTTTTATCTAGAATTATCAGCTCCAGATTTAGAGCTATTTATTAATCAGTATGCTTTAATTCCC
>CAZZEB010000004.1:0-15001 GCA_964652495.1 uncultured Gammaproteobacteria bacterium | reverse complement strand
ATAACCAGTCAGTTTTTGCATGGAGGATGGATGCATATTATTTCTAATTTATGGTTTTTAAGAATTTTTGGTGACAATATCGAACAAAGATTTGGCTACCTTTGGTTTCCAATATTTTATTTAGCAGCAGGTATAGTCGGTGGCTTATCTCAATATTTAATTGCTCCTGATTCAGCCATCCCAATGATTGGAGCTTCAGGAGCTATCGCGGGAGTATTAGGGGCTTATTTAGCAGTCTATCCCCATCATAAAATAAAAACTCTCGTTCCGATCGTCGGTTTTTTATCAATTGTTGAATTACCCGCTACAATTATGTTGGCTTTCTGGTTTATCACTCAACTTTTTGCTGGTGGATTAGGATTAGACGCTATTGATACAGCACAGGGAGGAGTGGCTTACTTTGCTCATATTGGGGGGTTTGTTTTCGGTTTTATAATCGGTAAGCTTTGGCCAAAGACAGGCACAATGACTCAAATTGAATAAAAGGCTAATTGACCTTTTTAGAAATGTCGATTAAGATATTGCTAATGCTCAAGACTGTTTTAATCTCCCTAATTGCTCCAATTGTGGTTATTATATTTTTCTTTGTGGCTTTATTCAGTTATATAAAATTAGCTGGGCCATTACCTTTTAGTGTTAATAGTGTCACTACTAATAAAAGCGATGTTTTTTCAGTTAATGGTGAAGGTAAAGTTAGTATTAAGCCTGATCTTGCTGTAGTTCGGGTTGGGGTTCAAACTCAAGGAGCTACAGTTAAAGTTGCTCAGGACTCATTAAATTTAGCAGCTAATAAAGTTAGTGATGCAGTTAAAGCTCTCAAAGTCAGTCCTGAAGATATTCAGACCGAAAATTATAACGTTAATCCAAATTACGACTTTCAACCAGCTGGTCAAAAGATCACAGGTTATAGCGCTAATACAAATTTAGTCATTAAAGTACGTCAAATAGATCAAGTAAACGCTGTCTTAGATGCAGCCACAGCAGCTGGGGCTAATTTAGTTGGTGGAGTGACATTCGATATTTCAGATAAAACTAAAGCAGAAAATGAAGCTCGGGAAAAAGCCGTAGCTGATGCTCGAAGTAAAGCAGAAGCAGCTTCTAAAATAGCAGGTTTTCAACTTGGAAAAATGATTAATTATTACGAATCATTTGGGGCGATGCCATATTATTCTCCAACTATTAGTGCTCGTGCTGAAGGAATGGCCATGGTTGATAATAAAGCTACCAATATCGAAAGTGGTTCGACAGATGTCGTCGTCACAGTAACTTTAAGCTACGAAATCCGCTAATTATTTTTTCTTAATGCTCTTGACTTTAAATTAGCTCTCGGGTAATCTGTTGCTGATGCCGAGTAAATCATTAGAGAAATTAGATAGTCTCCTTTCTGCTGACTACAATCATGGGTTATCTACTACCAAACCACTATTTGCAGAAGAATCAGCACAATTAGGTTATCGATTCCATCAAGGTAAGGTCCGTGAAAGTTATAGCTTGCCAGGTGGTGAAAGATTAATTGTAGCTACAGATCGAATCTCCACTTTTGATGCTGTTCATCCTACATTGATCCCAGGTAAAGGGATTATATTGACTCAAATGACCCTGGAGTGGTTTAAACAATTGCGGGGAGTTAGAAATCATTTTCTAACTGATGATATTAGTGCTTACCCAGGTCCTTTTAAAGACCGACCAGAATTAAATGGTAGATCAATGATTGTTAAAGAATTAGAGATGGTTCCAGCAGAATGTATTGTTAGAGGAAATATTACCGGATCTGCCATGTCTAGTTATAAGAAATCAGGCAGAGTTAATGGAATAGTATTACCAGAAGGTTTAGTTGAAGCTGATTTTTTAGAGATTCCACTTTTTACCCCTTCAACCAAAGCCGAGGAGGGGCATGATGTTAATATTACCTACTCTCAACTGGAAGATTTATTAGCTGAATATTACGATGATAGACAACGTGGTCTTATGATCAGCTTAGGCGTCCGTCATCAATCATTATCAATCTTTAATCGAGCTCGAGAATACGCTGTTTCTAAAGGGGTAATTATCGCTGATACTAAATTTGAATTTGGTTTAGATAACGGTAAATTAGTTCTTGGAGACGAAGTCTTAACTCCAGACTCCTCACGTTTCTGGCCAGCGGAAGATTTTAAACCTGGCAAGTCTCAACCGAGTTTTGATAAACAATATGTCCGAGATTTTGTTAAAAGCACAGGTTGGAATCAAGAACCGCCTGCTCCATCATTACCTCCTGAAGTTGTCATGATGACTCGACAGCGTTACCATGAAGCCTTTCGTCTGCTATACAGTTAGACTAATTGCTAATCCTAGTCAGAGTTTCTAGAATAAAGTGGTGAAGTATTTATTTAGTATCCTATTTATAGTTTCAGGTTTATTCTTGGCTACTCCAGTTTATGCTCAAGAGCAGATCACCAATTTTGATAGTCAAATTGTTGCTAAAAAAGATGGCACTATGGCAATTACTGAGACGATTGAATATGACTTTGGTAGTGCTGATCGTCATGGTATTTATCGTTTTATTCCCTTAGTTAGTTCAGTGGGTGATTTATATCGAATTATCACAGTTAATTATCAGTCTGTAACTCGTGACGGAAAACCAGAACCTTACATGGTTTCAATCGGAGATAATAAATCAGAGATTAAGATCGGAGATAAAGATAAAACCATTAGTGGTCAGCATACCTATCAAATTAAATATATTGTTAATAACGGTATTGGGAGTAACTACGAGGATCACGATGAAATTTATTGGAATATTACCGGTAATGAATGGAATATCCCCATAAACCGTGTGACAGCCACTGTTCAGACGGATTTTGATATTAATCCAACAAAAGCGATTTGTTTTTCAGGCGATTCTGGATCAACAGAGCAAAACTGTAGCGTCCGTTCTGATTTTGTGAAATTTGAAACTACCGATTTAAATTCTGGTCAAGGTTTGACTATTGTTCAAAGTTATCCAGTAAATACTTTTCCTAAAAGCAGTTTATCTAAAAAGACTCCATCTCAAATCTCCACTGAGAATACTCTTCAATTAATGCAGAGGATATTTTCTATTTACAGTTTAATTTGGTTATTTTTAAATTTTGTTGTTAGTATTTGGTTGATATTCAAATATCGAAATAAACCATCAGCTAGAGCTTTCGGTCCTGTCACTGTCAATTTTGATATTCCTAAAGATCAACAAAAACAACGAATTCCACCAGCCGAAGCGGGGATTATTGATAATACAATTTTGGATCAAAATGATGTTACCGCTACTATCTTTGATTTAGCGATTAGGAAGTATATTTTATTATCTGAGAAAAAAGAAATTCGTAAGTTTGCTCCAGATAGTACTCAACAATGGATCGAAAAGACAGATCGTCAGCCAACTGATCTGACAGAATATGAAACATCAATTTATAATCGACTTTTCCAAGATGCCGATAAGGTAAAACTTGATGATTTGAAGACTGATTTTTATAAAACCTTTACCCAGATAGAGAAGGAAGCATTTAGCAAATTAAAAACACGACAAGTTTATGAAAAAAATCCTAAAACCCAACGAGCTAATCTGGTTGGACTTGGTATGTTGTTATTATTTACGGGAAATATTATTTTAGCTATTGTCATGTTTTGGCTAGCATCGATTATGAATGGCCGAACTAAATATGGTGATCAGCTAAATTGGCAAGTTGATGGTTTAAAGTTGTTTCTTAAAAATATGTCACGTCATTATGAGTGGCAAACTAAAAATTTAATTACTGTAGAAAAGTATATTCCTTATGCTATCGCATTTGGCTACATTGACCAATTTATGGAACAGTTAAAAGTAGTTTATCCGGATTATCAACCAACTTGGTATGTAGGTAGTAGCTTTTATCATGGTTGGACAGGTTTTTACTCAGGATTTAGTTCAAATCTAACTACTTCAGCCCCATCATCTTCGAGTGGTTTTAGTGGGGGATCTTCGGGTGGAGGTGGCGGAGGAGGCGGAGGCGGCAGCTGGTAATCAAAGCAACCAAAGTTGCTTTGATAGTTAAACAACTACTGGCAATGCGCCAACGGCGCAAATTAAAAATGGACTATTGTTTAACCCTTACCGATGTAGTGACCAACGTCACGTCAATTTTTTTATGATAAAATTCGTTTATGTCATTTAACGAAAAGAAAACTTCGCATATTTATTTAATGCGTCATGGGCAGTCGATTGGAAATGAATTAAAAATTATTCAAGGGCATGATGATTTTCCTTTAACCGATAAAGGTCGTGAACAAGCTCGGCAAATTGCCAAAGTCTTAAGTGGTGTTGAAATACACGGTTTGTATGCGTCTGATTTAATGAGAGCTTATGAAACAGCAACCATTATCGGTATTGAAAATAATTTACCTTATCAAGTGATAAAAGATATGGATTTGAGAGAACGATACATGGGCAAATTTCAAGGGCAATCAACAAGTATTGATCCATTCCGACAGCCAGAGTACTTAGCACTTGCTCCTGAGCAAAGATTTAAACATAAAGTCACACCAGATATTGAAAGTGAGGAGGAATTAGTTCAGAGAAATACATTAGCTTTAAGTCGAATTGCTATAAGTAACTTAGATAAAAATGTAGTTGTGGTAGCTCATAGGGGAGTCTTACTAAATCAAATTATTAACTTAGGTGGCGGACCATATCCAGGTCATTTACAGTTTGAAATACCTAATATTGGATATATCCATTTAATTTCAGATGGTCATAGTTTTGAGATTATGGAACTAATTAATATTTCTCCTTCAACTGCTAGCTATGATTTCTAAAATATTATTTTAAACATCATATTTGAACCCGAACAAACTATTTGTTAGAATACCGCTACTCCCTAAAGGGAGTTTTTTTATATGATTGAAAATTTAAGTGAATTTCCAGCAGAATATCGTCAAAAGGAAGTATTTTTTAGCACCAGTGAACAAAGCTTACGCACTGCTAGATCGTATATTTCTATGGGAATTTCTCGAGAAAAGCGACTGGCAAGCTTTTTTGTTCACCAAGCAGATCCTGAGTTATTAAGTGTTAGGGCTGGTAACCATCCGCTGTACGCTTTGCGCGACAAGTTACCAAGTTACAGGCAAGAACCATGTACAGATATACCTTTACCAATTAGTTTAAATGCCAATGAAATTTGGCTGATATTATTTGAATATGATAAAAGTTATCGTGATTACCGAGTCGGACAATTCGAGCAGAGTCTTAGGGGTACAATGCAAGAAAGATTTGAGCTAGATAAAAAGACATTAACAGAGTTATACAATAATTATGTCGAAGCAGGCGGACTGGACTTTAGTAAAAGACCATTCTTAAATCGATTATGGCATAAAATCTCCCAAATACGCCGGGTTAAACCATTTACTTCAATAGTTAGCACTTTCCGATCAAAGCCTGTAAAAACGAGCAGTTAAATTCAATATTATTTCTGTCAAGACTTTTCATTAAAGAAGTTTTTTTGTAAACTATCAATTAATGGCAACAGATTATTCTAAATTCCAAGTTGAAGAGATCTCCGAAGGTAGTGGTCCTGAAGTTGCAGGTGGTGATTATATTAGCATTCATTATACCGGTACTTTAATTAATGGCGAAGTTTTTGATTCTTCTCATAAAAGGGGTGAACCATTCCAAACTCGAATTGGTGTTGGTCAAGTTATCGAAGGTTGGGATATGGGAGTAGTTGGTATGAAAGCGGGTGGCAAAAGACGATTAATTATTCCACCTCAATTAGCTTACGGTGATCGAGCAGTTGGTTCAATCCCAGCTAACTCAACTTTAATCTTCGAAGTTGAGCTTGTTTCTATTGATTGATTTTTCCTACTTTACTTTTTTGTAACTTATTAGATAAACTATTTAAGTTATGGTTACGTTGTTTACTCTCATTCATCGCTGTGCCCAATACGGTAAAACCCCTGTCAAAGGGGCTACATTGGGTGCGGTGTTTAGAGATTAAACATCATTTTTAAAAATAAGCCCAATGGACGCCTCCTACAAAATAGGAGGCTTTTTTTTGGAGAAAATTATGAGCAATAAAGAATTAACTAAAAAATATATTAAACCAGTTATTCTGGCTGGTCATCTAATTACTGAAAAGGATCTGGATTCTAAAGCAGTAATAATTGATCAGGATACAGCCTGTTTATTAAACGGGGTAGTTTCCGCGCACACAGCTAGTGTTGCTATTGAGCAAAGTAATAATAATCAATCAAGAACCATTTTTGATGATTGGATGGAAGATTTAAAACTTCAGTTATGGAAATTATGCTTCCAGCCAACTGAAAAGATAACTTTAACTTTAGATATTTATTCATATCTAGCCTTGAACGAAGCAGTCTGGAAAACTGGTAGCCAGTTTCCTAATAGAGCGGAGGTTGTGGCTGCTTATATCAGGGTTTACCAGGGATATACTCAAGCAGGTGGAAAAGATTTTCCTGAATTAAGGCAGAGAGTTTTAACACCTCAGGTTAAATCTGATGTTATAGCCAACCGATCAAATGCTTATAAAAGAAAGAACTTAGTGACAGCTTAGCTTATTCAACACCGATAAAATCGTATTTTGGAAAGTATTTTTTGATTTCAGCTTGGAATTTATCAGCTAAACTAGTTGAGAATTTACCAAAACCTGTATTCATACTTTTGCCACATAATCGATTTTCATATCGTCGAACAATATCCTGAACTTCAGATCCGATCTCATTAAATTCTGCTTGCGTTGCTTTTGGATCAATTAGATAGCGGTTGTGAACATCAATAAACTTATCAAAAAGCTCTCTGTTTTGTTGGAGCATATCTTCGATAGTCTGTTTGTATTTTGTCATGTTATATTTATATCACTAGTCTTAAAAACAGTGAATATGTCAGATAAATTAATCTTTTTATTCAGTAAATAACCACTTGAAATGACTTAGAAAAGTGCTAAACTTTCTGTTGTGGCTAAATTAATATTATCACGACACGGCACAACAGATTGGAATAAAGAAGGCAAATGGCATGGCTGGTCAGACATCCCTGTAAATGAAGAAGGTCGACAACAAGCTCGAACTGCAGCTGAATCTATTAAAGATATTGAAATAGATCAAGCTTTCGTTTCTAAGCTTCAGAGAACACAGCAAACTTGTGAAGAAATTGCTGATGTTTTAGGTCAAAAATTCGAAATCACCGAAGTTGAAGCGCTTAATGAGCGAAATTACGGAATTTATACAGGTAAGAATAAATGGGAAGTTAAAGAAGAGATTGGTGATGAAGCCTTTCAAACATTACGCCGAAGCTGGGATGCGCCGGTCCCCGAAGGTGAATCATTAAAGCAGGTCTATGATCGGGTTGTGCCATTTTATGAAGAAACAGTCTTACCTTTAGTTAAAGAGGGTAAAAATATCTTAATCGTTTCTTCTGGAAATACCTTAAGAGCACTTATGAAACACCTTAAACAAATGACTAATGAGCAAATTGCTGAATTTGAGATTGGTTTTAGTGAGATTAATGTCTTTGATATTGATAGTGAGGGTCAAATTACTCATCATGAGATTAGAGCTAAAGATTTATTTAAGGGAAAACAGTAATGAAAATTAAAAATATTCATGCCAGACAAATCTTAGATTCACGCGGTAATCCGACTGTTGAGGCAGAAGTTACACTCGAAGATGGCACTATTGGTCGAGCTGCAGTTCCTTCTGGAGCTTCAACTGGAACTCACGAAGCATTAGAGTTGCGAGATGGTGATACCTCTAAGTATTTAGGTAAGGGTGTTTTAACTGCTGTTAAAAATATTCACGAACAGATTGCTCCAAAATTAATTGGCATGTCAGCTGATCAACAGACAGAAATTGATCAAGTAATGTTAGATTTAGATGGTACTCCAAATAAGGCTAAATTAGGTGCGAACGCCATTTTAGCTGTTTCCCTAGCGACAGCTCATGCTGCGGCTAATTTCCAAAAGATGCCATTAGCTAAATATATTCACCAATTATCTGGTAATACTCAAAAACTAACTTTACCAGTTCCGATGATGAATATTATGAATGGTGGACAACATGCTAGCTTTGTAACCGATATACAAGAATTCATGATTATTCCTGTTGGAGCAACTAGTTTTAGCCATGCTTTACAAATCGGGGCTGAAGTTTTCCATCATTTGAAGAAAGTATTATCTAAAAATGGTTTTGCAACCACAGTTGGTGATGAGGGTGGTTATGCACCGGCATTAACTCAAGGTAATGCTCAAGCGTTAGATCTAATTTCTCAAGCAATTGAACAAGCTGGTTATAAATTAGGTGAGGATATCAAATTAGCTCTAGATGTAGCTTCAAGTGAGCTTTTTGAAAATGATAAATATCAATTAAAAACCGAAAATCGGGAATTAAGTAGCGAAGAGATGATCAACTGGTTAGCTGAATTAACACAAAAGTATCCAATTATTTCTATTGAAGATGGTTTAGATCAGGAGGCTTGGGAGTCATGGACTCAATTAACTGAAAAAATTGGTGACAAAATTCAATTAGTTGGAGATGATCTACTGGTTACTAATCCAGAATTTTTAGCCAAAGCTATAGAGCAAAAAGCAGCTAATGCTATTTTAATCAAACCAAACCAAATTGGTTCATTAACTGAAACCATTAAAACAGTTCAAATGGCTCAAGCAGCAGGTTGGAATACTGTCATGTCTCATCGATCAGGCGAAACAGAGGATACTACAATTGCTCATTTGGCTGTTGGTTTAAGCACTGGTCAAATCAAGACTGGTTCTCTGTCTAGAACAGATCGAGTGGCTAAATATAATGAATTATTACGATTAGAAGATCAATTAGCTGACGAAGTAGTTTACCCTGGAGACACTCTCTTTAAATAATCAATTTGTGATACCCTGTATATATGCCCGATTCTGTCAGTTCTGATGGGCTGTTAGAGCAGTTACAGCATAAAATCCAAGAATATCAAGCTATCTTCAATAGTGTCGGAGATGGTTTAGTTGTAGTTGATTTAAACCGAGTTATCACAGCTTCCAATAACCAAGTTGAGTATATTTTAGGTTGGAAAAGTTACGAATTAGTGGGTCAAGATTACCAGCAAGTTGTGCCTTTATTTGATTCACATGGACAATTAGTCGATTTTGATCACCGGCCAATTAGACTGGCACTAGCTGGGCAAAAGATTAGTGAAGAATGTTACTTTTTCCAAACTAAAGATGGGCGGAAAATTCCCGTTTCATTAATAGCTACCCCGATTGTTCAAAATGGCAAAGTTACAGGTGCTGTAAATGCCTTTCGTGATATTACCAAAGAGAAAGAGAGTGAAAAAGCAAAAGATGACTTTTTAGCTCTAGCCTCTCACCAACTCCGAACTCCGTTAACGACTATTAGCTGGTATACCGAGATGTTATCGAATCCAAAGTTCGGATCATTGAACGCTAATCAACAGAAATACTTACAATCAGTGGCTAGTGGGAATAAGAGAATGATTAATTTAGTTAATGCCTTACTCAATGTTTCACGAATCGAGTTAGGTAAGTTTCATAGTCAAGCTGATGTTAAGCAAGTTTCAGTTATTGAAATAGCTCAGCAGGCATTAGAAGATCTAGCTGGTTTATGTTTACAGCACCGGGTTAATATTAAAACCGAATTTGATCTGAGTTTACCACCAATCCAAATTGATCCTAAACAATTGAGAATGGTCTTCGAGAATCTTTTATCAAATGCAGTTCGCTATACTAAATCAGGCGATCAGGTAATGTTTCGACTAAAACTTGATACAGCAAAGACACATTTAATTGGAGAGGTCGAGGATCATGGCTATGGCATACCTTTAGAACAACAATCGAAGATCTTTACCAAATTATTTAGAGCAGATAATATTGTTACTTTAGATACCGAAGGTACTGGTCTAGGTTTGTTTATTACGAAGTCGATTATCAAAGAGGCTAATGGACAGATTAATTTTGTTTCTGAACCTAATAAGGGTACGATTTTCCGCTTTACATTGCCTCTGTGAGTGATACAATCTTATTAATGGATAACACTGTCGCCCCAAAATCTCATACAATTTTGATCGTTGAAGATGAAGCTCCTTTACTAGCTGCGTTGTCTGATAATTTTCATGCTGAAGGATTCGAAGTGCTCCAAGCACATAATGGACAAGAAGGATTGGAGATTGCCATGACCCAACATCCAGAATTTATCCTTTTAGATGTGGTGATGCCAGTTATGGATGGTTTAACCATGTTACGTAAGTTACGAGAAGATCACTGGGGCCGAGGGGTGCCAGTTATTTTACTGACTAACTTAAATGATTCGAATACTATTACTCAAAGTATGGATTTACAGGTGGTTAATTATTGGGTCAAAGCAGATTGGCGATTACAAGATTTACTAAAAGCTGTTAAAGAAAAATTAGAAGTGCTTGATCGTTTAGAAGCGCAAGCCAAAACTCATCCGGAAGCTAACCAATCATGACTTATTTTCTTGCTAAAACAGATCCTGAAACCTATTCGATTAGTGATTTTGAAAAACAAGGAACTACAACCTGGGATGGAGTTCGAAATCCGGCTGCAGTAATTGCTTTAAAATCGATGCAACCTGGAGATAAAGTTTTGATATATCACTCACAAGGGGAGACAACCATTGTTGGCTTAGCTGAGGTGGTGGGTAACTCTAAGCCTGACCCTAAAGATCCACGCAGTTGGCTAGTAGATTTTAAATTAATCAAAACTTTTAAACCTCCATTTATTAGTTTAAAAGATGTCAAAGAGTCTGGGTTATTTGCGGATTTAGCATTAGTTAAGCAGTCCCGTTTATCAACTATGCCCCTTCCAGAAAAATTTATTAATTGGTTAAAAGATAAAGGTCTAGATCTTTAATTTGGAACTGGAAGCCGAATAATTTGATCATCAGCAGTGCTTGGTTTCCCTCTGCCATCTCGGTTACTAGTTGTAATATATAACTGTTTATCTGCACCGATAACAATGTCTCGAATTCTTCCCCATTGGTTTTGATAAAGTGCAGTCATCTCTTTTGTTTCAATATTATATTTATAAATAGCCGTACCTTTTAACCCTGCAAAATAAATTGAACCATCGGCATAAGCCATTCCACCAGGTGCCCAAGCCTGACTATTACCACTATGAATAACTGGTGAGATTAAGCCTGCTTGTTTTTTATCACCAGTAATCAAAGGCCAACCATAATTATTACCTGATTGAATTTGATTTAATTCATCACGACAACAGTCGGCTCCAATACCACTAGGTCCATGCTCAGTCGACCATAATTTACCTTGATTATCCCAGGTAATCCCTTGTGGATTTCTATGTCCATATGACCAAACTAAGCTGTTAAACGGGTTACCAGCTGCTGCCTTTCCATCAACTGTAATTCTTAAAATCTTACCAGCTAAAGAATTTAGATCTTGTGCCCTAGATGGTTCTTGAGCATCTCCAGTAGTGATATATAAAAAACCATCACTTCCAAATTTCAGTCTGCCACCATTGTGAAATAGTGCTCCTGGAATAGCATCTAAAATTAATTGACGATTAGTTAATTTTTGATCTACTAACTGATAGCTGACCACTCGATTTTTAGTACTATTATCTGTTGCTTCATATGTATAGTAGAAAAATATTTTACTAGTTTGACCAAACTTAGGATCTATTGCCATGCCCATTAATCCCCCTTCACCTTTTTCAACCACATCATCAATTTTGATTAATTCAATTTTCTCGTCTCCTTTAATTAGTAAAACTCGACCTGATCGTTCAGTGGTTAATAATTCACCAGAAGGTAAGAAATCCAAGGCCCAAGGTACATATAAATTAGAAGCAATCACTTCAATGTTTTGATTAGTTGGTAGAGCAGTTGGAGTGGATTGAACAATTGAGGGTATTAGAGCTGATGTTGCGGGGGAGTATATCTTTAATAGATTGTATCCTCCAAATAGTAATAATCCAGCAATTAAAACTCCAGGTATCACCAGCCACTTCATAAAACGATCATAACCGATTAACAGTATCGATGCTAGTAATTTTGCCTATTTCTTACTCAACTATTGTTTTAAACTTATACGCTAAGTTTAAGCTTAGTTTATTGGAAAGGGGGTGAGGTCAATGACAGACGATAAAAAAAATCAGAATCAAGGCTGGAACACTGATGAAGATCAATCAGATCGAGATGCGAACTCTTCTGAAAAAGGAGAAGCTTTTTATTCAGAGATCTGACGTGATTCCAATCGGAATCGCAGCCAAGATAATGACCAAGCCGAAGATTCAGAAGATTCAGAATAAAGACTGGGTCTCGGAACTAACTTAACAGCAAAAGGAGGTTGATTAGAACATCAACCTCCTTTTTACTATCTTCTTTACTTATTTTGTTTTATAATTACCTGTTGGCTATGTTTAAAAATCGTAATTTAGTTATAGTTTCACTTATTGCTCTGATCAATGCCTTAGGATATGGCATTATCATTCCAATTCTCTATACATACTCAAGCAAGTTTGGTCTTTCCGATGCTCAAAATGGCTTATTGTTTGCATTGTTTTCTGCCTGTCAATTTATCTCTACCCCAATTATTGGGCGGTTATCTGACAAGTATGGTCGTAAGCCATTACTGGCTATCTCAGTAGCTGGTACTGCTGTCTCTTTCTTTATGGCTGCCTTTGCTCCAAATGCCATTATTTTATTTTTAGCCCGAGCTCTCGATGGTTTAACTGCCGGAAACATTCCAGTGGTTTCTTCAGTTATTTCAGATTCTACTAAACCTGAAGATAGAGCCAAAGGTTTTGGTATTATCGGCGCATCTTTTGGTTTTGGATTTGTTTTTGGTCCAGCTATTTCAGCTTTGACTTCACCATATGGTTTACAAATTCCATTTATTATTTCTGGAGTCATCGGTGTGATTGCAACCATAGCCACTGTTTTATTCTTGCCTGAAACTAATAAACATATTGGTCAGGTAAGCAATGAGAAATTATTTGACCTTCGCAAACTAGCATTAATGCTATTTGATAAAAGTGTTGGTGTCACCTTATTAATTTCCCTTTTATTCTCAACAACTTTTGGTTTGTTTATTTTTGCTTTTCAAGCGTTTTCAGTCAAAGGTTTACAGCTCTCACCAAATAATATAGCCAGTATTTATACCTTATTTGGGGTCTTAGGAATTATTGCTCAAACTTTATTAATTCCAAAAACTGTCAAATTATTAGGCGACCGGCGAGCCATGATTATGTCTCTGACTTTAACATCTGTATCCTATGGTTTACTATTTTTAAGTTTCAATATCGTCAGTTTTGTTTTAGCTTGTGCGGTTTTGTCATTATCAAGCTCCTTTTTAAATCCTTTAGTTCAAACATTATTATCGAAAGAAACAGACGCTAAATCACAAGGTTCAATACAGGGAATTAATGCTAGCTATGTTTCTATAGGGACTATTATCGGGCCAGTGGTAGGTGGATTATTAGCCACTTATTCGCTCCGAATTCCATTTATTTTAGGAAGTGTAATCTGTTTAGTCTGTGTTATTTTAGCCTATCGTTTACTCCATACTCGAATTGTTAAAGAGTCCGCTTTCTAACTTGTAATCCAGATTACAGCAATCAATAGATAACTTTACTAATATACGGTTGGAGGTGGAATGGGATAGTCAAAATGCTTAAGCAATTTGCTTAAGTTACTGGAAGATCCACTGGCAGGGACCTTTGTTTCTGAGTGAGAGTTACCAGAATCTTACCAGCCCCATTTCACCTCCATGAGCAGCTAGAGTTGGGATTGAGCAATAGATAGTAAGCTCTTAAGATTAGTAACTTTTATTCGTTGTTTATCGATTTTAATCACATCCTTTTTCACTAATTTTTCCAATTCCAGACTAGTTCTTTCCCTACTTAAACCAGCCATAGTAGCAATCTCGCGATGTGTTAAACGGATTGTTAACTCTAATCCAGTAAGATTTTCCTCACCGAGATGTTTGGCAAAAAAGGCAATTGCCGAGGCCACTCTTTGCTCAGCGTTACTGACAGTAAGTAACTCTATTCTTTGTGATAAACCTTCTAATCCCGCTGATAATCGTTGGGTAAGTCCCCATAGTTGATCTGGATTTTGACGTAGAAAAATTTCGATGTCTTTTTTGGGTATTAAATAAACAGTTGCATCAGTAATTGTTTGAAAGATATAGCGATTTGATTGTTGGTTTAAAACATTAGACATTGGGAAATAACTCCCTGGTGTGTAAATATGGATGGTTAATTCATCACCATTGGCAGAGTTTACAATTTGTCTAACAAAGCCATTAGCCAAGTAATAGATATTTATAGGGTCTTGACTCGCGGTCAGAATGGTCTTTTTCGCTGGAAAAGTTTGCTTAGGATATTGGTGAAAGAATTTTTTAGCTAACGAATCCACAGCCATAGGTTAACAATCTGGAGGTCGAAAGTAAACTTAGTAATCTAAATTACTGATTTTGCAAACCAATAAATATAAATTATAACCATAGGAGGTGAGGCAGATGTTTATAACTACACCAATGGTAGCACCAGTAGACGTACCAACCACTTTAGGGATGATGGTTATTTTAGCTGAAGTTCTAGTTGTCGCTGTGATCTTAACTAAATATTATCCTCATCGCTAGTTATTTAGCCAGAGATGGTATAATCTGTCCATGACAATTCATCGATTTTTTATACCAAGTCACTGCTTTAAAGGTCACCTAGTCTGGTTAACTCCAGAGATTTCTCATCAAATTTCTCGAGTTTTGAGACTTAAAGTAGGAGATACAATTGTCGTCCTTGACGGTCAAGGTGAAGAATACCAAGTCAAGTTAAATTCTATTAAATCAGATTCCGTAACTGGTCAATTAATCTCAAGTCAACCAAGCCCGACAGAACCAAAACTCAAAATCACGTTGTTTCAAGCCATGGTTCCTTATGATAAATTCGAAACAATTTTACAAAAAGGAACGGAAGTAGGTATTTGTCAATTTGTGCCAGTAGTG
>CAZZEB010000003.1:22874-27105 GCA_964652495.1 uncultured Gammaproteobacteria bacterium | reverse complement strand
AACCGAAATAAATCAAAAGGGTTTTGGTGAAGATGTTCCTGTTGGTTTTGTTAATTATCCGATCTCTCAGGCTGCAGATATCTTGTTTTTGAAGGCTGACTTAGTTCCAGTAGGGGAGGATCAACTCCCAATGATTGAGCAGACTAGAGAAATTGCTCGCAAATTTAACAGTATCTATGGCCCAGTATTCCCTGAACCAGAAGCAAAAGTTGGAGAAGTTGCCCGTTTAGTCGGGACTGATGGCAATGCCAAGATGAGTAAAAGCCTTGGCAATACAATTTATTTTGCCGATGACGCTGCCACTGTTGAGAAAAAAGTCATGTCGATGTATACAGATCCATCTAGAGTCCATCCAACTGACCCCGGAAAAGTCGACGGTAATCCAGTTTTCATTTATCTAGATACTTTTGCTCCTAGTTCAGAAATTGATCAAATCAACGAATATAAAAAACGCTATACAGCAGGCCAAGTAGGTGATGTTGAGGTTAAAAAATACCTGGCTAAAATATTGAATGATTTTCTTGATCCGATCCGCCAAAGACGTCCCGAGTATGAGTCAAATCCAGAAAAAGTCTCTCAAATTCTAAAAGAGGGAACTGAAAAAGTTTGTCATATTGCTGAAGAGACTATGAAAGAAGTTCGCGAGGTAATGAAAATAAATTATTTCGATAGATGATTTTTATATAATAAATTTCTAATTTAGTTTTACTAGTTAGAAATTAACTAAGGTACTAAATATGATTAATATTGATCAATTTAAAGAAGTTGAAATGAAAGTCGGAACTATCCTTCAAGTAGAGGATGTCGAAGGTTCTGAAAAATTATATAAATTAACTGTTGATTTAGGAGAGGAATCTCCGAGAACAGTTCTTTCAGGAATCAAAAAATGGTTTAATCCAGAAGATTTAATTAATACTCAAGCTGTTTTTGTGGCCAATTTAGAACCTAGACCAATGATGGGATTGGAATCTCAAGGCATGATTATGGCAGTTGGTGATGAAAATCCAGTCTTATTAAGACCGGCCACTCCTGTTTCTCCAGGATCGAAAGTCAGGTAGCTTTTTTAAAGTCTATTCGTTATAATGAGCCGCATAGTTTAATTACTCGATGGCTAACACAAAGAAAAAACTTAACTCCAAAATCCCTCCACGGTTCAACTCTATTGTTCGTGGATTTGCCATTTATGCATTAGTTGGTTTAGCTGCATTAATTTTTCTTATTAATATCGGAGGTTATGGTCAGGACAGCAAAGAAGTAGCTATTTCAGAAGTAGTCTCAGCTGTTAAAGATAACAAAGTTGAAAAACTATCACTCGAAGGCGATAAGGTTACCGTCACCTATAAAGATGGTCAGCCTGATAAAACAGTAGTTGCCCGAAAAGAAGGCAATGACTCCATCTATCAAATCCTAAAAGCTGCAGAGGTGGATCCAAAAACAGTAAACATTGAAGTTAAAGATATATCTTGGCAACAAGCTTGGATTGCTGTCTTAGGAACTCTTTTACCAGTCATTATTATGGTTATTTTCTTCTTCTTTATCTTCCGTCAAGCACGAGAAGGTGCAAATGGTATTTTTTCTTTTGGACAGTCACGAGCTCGAATTTTTAGTAAAGATGCACCACAAGTTAAGTTTGTTGATGTAGCAGGTGTTGGTGAAGCTAAAAGAGAGTTAAGTGAAGTTGTAGATTTCCTTAAAACTCCAGATAAATACAAAGCTTTAGGTGCACGGATCCCTAAAGGTGTTTTATTAGTTGGCCCTGCTGGTGTTGGTAAAACTTTATTAGCTCGGGCTGTTGCTGGTGAAGCAGGTGTACCATTCTTCTCAATTGCTGGTTCTGAATTTATGGAAATGCTAGTTGGTGTTGGAGCTGCTCGGGTTAGAGATATGTTTGCTCAAGCGAAAAGAAATGCTCCAGCAATTATCTTTATTGATGAAATTGAGTCTATTGGGCGAATGCGAGGTATGGGTATGTCCGGTGGTCATGATGAGAGAGAGCAGACCTTGAACCAAATCTTAGTTGAAATGGATGGTTTTACACCAAGTGATCACGTTATTGTTATTGGTTCAACAAATCGTCCTGATTTATTAGATCCTGCTTTAGTTCGACCGGGCCGATTTGATCGACGAGTCACATTGTCCTTGCCTGATTTAGAAGAGAGAAAAGCTATTATTCAGATTCATATGAAGGGTAAACCTTTTACTAAAGATGTTTCTATTGAAAAACTAGCCCGCCGTACAGTTGGATTTTCTGGTGCTGATCTTGCAAATATGCTTAATGAAGCAGCTATTTTAGCTGCTCGAGAAGGCAAGACCGCTATTGATGGTAAAGATTTAGAAGAAGCTGCTACCAAGGAGAAACTTGGTCCACAACGGAAACGAATGACCTCAGAAGCAGATCGAAAGTTATCTGCTTATCACGAAGCTGGTCACGCTGTTGTCGGTCATTTCTTACCTGGAATTGACCCTGTTCATCGTATCTCAATTGTCGCTCGGGGCATGTCAGGTGGTCATACCATGTTTCCTCCAACAGAAGATCGATCCAATGAAACTCGCAGTCGATTAGTTGAACAAATCGCGACAGCTTTAGGTGGACAAGCTGCTGAACAGTTAATTTTTGGTGATATCTCAACTGGTGCGGCTTCAGATATTGAATCTGCAACTTCAATTGCTAAAGCTATGGTCACTCAATATGGAATGTCTCCATTAGGACCAATAAATTTAAGTCCCCGTGCTATGTTTGGTATCTGGTCTAAAGAAGATGGAGGGATGGATGTTTCCCCACAACTGCATGATGCTGTAGATAACGAAGTTAAAAAATTGATCAACCAAGGTTTGGCAAGTGCATTAGTAATCCTCAAAAAACATCGAAAATTACTAGACAATGTAGCTAAGGAATTACTAAATAAAGAGACGATTGATGGTGATGAATTTGAAAAGATTGTCGGCAAGAAAGTTTCTGCGTAACCTATAGTCGCTATTGACAATTCTTATGCTTGGTTATAAACTAATCCCAGTTAGATTTTCTACATGCATTTAAATGCATCTTAATTGTTTAATCACATCGCTTACAAAATTAGGAACCTGCGAAAAGATAACGAAAAATAGTAACGGCATACTACGTACCCAGATTTAATATCTCTTTTTTGCTGGTCATTCAAACATTTTTTGATTTATTAATTGATTCAGCTTCAGTTATTGTTGAAGCAGTAGCGAGTTCTTCCCCTCATAACGCTTGAAGAGTAACTGATGTTACTCCACAAAAATAGTTATGAAAAACCAAAAACCATTTAAAAGCAATTTTATTGTCAAAATTTGGACGTTAATGCGTCCATTTCATCGTGATCTTTATGGGATTTTTATAGTCACTGCTATCTTTGAAACAGTCCGAATGGGAGGTCCTTATCTTTTTGGTAAAATTCTCGATTTATTAATTAGCAGTAATGGTTTATTTACTTGGCAAACAACTATCACTATTGTGGCTGGTCTAGGTGGAGTCAGATTCTTATCAATGGTTATTGATTATATTACCGATATCACCATCGTACGAATGCTTTGGAAAGCTGAACGTCATGTCAGCAATACTACCTTCTCTAAACTTTTAGAGCTATCGATGGATTATCACGAAAAAGAAAATACTGGTGCCAAAATTACTTTGGTCAATAAAGGCCGGGAGAAGTTTATTGATCTTTTGGTCGCGTATGGCTTTGAATTTCAACCAATTGTTTTGCAGTTGATCGTTTCCTGTGTGCTAATTTCATTGACCAGTTGGCCGATTGGGCTGATCTTTAGCTTCTCATTGCTACCATTTATTTTTATTACTTTCAAAATTTACTCTTCAACTAGTGGTCTTCGAGCTAAACGTCACGATGCTTACGAGATATCAGGCAGCGAGATCGGTGACACTATTACGAACATTACAGTGGTCAAAGCCTTTGCTCAGGAAACTCGCGAACAAACTTCATTTCAAAAGCTTTGGAATCAGATCAAAGATTTAAATAGCCAAGAATTTAGTCGGCACATGATTACCGGTTTTGGTCGAAGTGTTATCACTGAAATTTTTTACATTATATTGTTAATTATTGGAGTGTATCAAATCCAACATGGTTCTCTGACTGTCGGAGGATTAGTCTTCTTAATTAGCTTAGTAGAAAGATCATATTCTCATGTTTATCGTTTAGGTAGGATCTATGAACGCGCCATTGATGCTGCTGAACCAGTTGATCGAATTACT
>CAZZEB010000003.1:21008-22864 GCA_964652495.1 uncultured Gammaproteobacteria bacterium | reverse complement strand
ACAGCAAAAAGCCACAGTAAAAAATAGTGATAATCCAATAATTCCACAGCACTTAAATGGTCAAATCCGCTTCGAAAATGTTCGTTTTGCCTATCGTAAAAAGACGGTATTAGATGACGTGAACTTTAATATTCCAGCTGGATCTTTTACTGCCTTAGTGGGAAAAAGTGGGTCTGGTAAATCCACTATCGCTAAGTTATTAAGCCGCTATTATGATCCGGTTGATGGTCAAATTATCATAGATAACAAATATGATCTTAAACAATTAGATATCTCAGCCTTTAGACAACAAACTGCAGTAGTTTTCCAAGATTCACCAGTTCCAAGTCGGCGAATTTGGGAAGTGATCTCTTATTCTGCCGGTCATCAATCATTTGCAGCAGTTAAAGATCGTGTTGAACAGGCTGCTAAACTAGCCCACGCTCATGAGTTTATTTTGGAATTAGACAATGGTTACCACACTCAAATCGGCGAGCGAGGGGTTCGTTTATCTGGAGGACAACGTCAGCGTTTAGCAATTGCCCGCGCTTTATTTGCTCAGCCAAGTATTTTAATCATGGATGAACCAACCAGTCATTTAGATACCTTATCGGAAAGTCTAATTCAGCAAGCTTTAGAAGATATTTCCAAACAAAGAGCCTTCACTAAAATAGTTATTGCCCATCGTTTATCGACGGTTCAGCATGCTGATCAAATTTTAGTTATGGATAAGGGGAGATTAGTTGAATCCGGCACTCATCAACAATTACTCAATAAAAATGGAGTTTATGCTCAGATTGTTCATCAAAGTGAGTTAAAAGGTTAAAGTTGGGACAAGATAAATTGTGCTATTTCATTTACACCCGCAAATTGCTTTGATTGCTGATGAACATAACTTTGGTAATTATTCTCAATTTTCTTGATAGCTTTAATAGTAGTGTTAATATCTGGAGAATAAATCCCTAATCTTTGCGATTTAACGAAATCGACATTTCCAGCTTCCTGCAAACCAATTGATTTACCGACAATCATAGGTCTTTGTAAGATGGCAGCTTCTAATATAGTAGCTGGACCAGGTTTTGTTACTACGATTGTTGATTGATGCATCAGCTCTGGCAGATTATTTACAAATCCGTGGATGGTTACATTTTTCCAGAAATTTTGAAACATAACTTTTTCCAAAATTTGATTATGACCACACACAACATTTAGTTTGTATTCAGGATAAACTTTATCGAGACGTCTAATTAATCGTAAAAATGACATGACAGGCCAACCACTACCAATCAATAATATTGATTTATCTTTAGGCGGTTCTGATTTGAATTTTAAAATCGAATGGTTAATTGGGTAACCTAAACGAACGATCTTTTTTTCATGAACCCATTTTTGAGCATACTTTCGAATATCCTCAGTTGGAACAATTAACCAATCTGCTTTCGGGTCAAACCAGATTTGATGAGGATTACCTAAATCAGTTACCACCATAATATAAGGGGTTTGATGTTTCCAATCTGCGATTGTTGAAGGTGAAATGAAATGGTGAGTTGAAACAATTAAATCTGGTTTTTCTTTCTGGATTAATTTTTTGTAATGAATACCCCAAATCGATTTAATCATCGACCGCAACATTTTTAAACCAACAGAATTATTAGTTAAAATATAACTTAGATTATATAGCCAGAGGAGAGGTCCAGACATAATCATGTAGGAGCTAGCTGGATCATATTTAAGTCCAAAGTTAGTCTCAGCTAAGCCGTCGACTAATTTAACTTCAATATTTGAATCAAATTCGGTTAACTTATTGGCAATTGTTTGAGCCGCACGGAAATGACCACCACCAGTGTTGCCGCCAGTGGACGGTTGCCCGCCTCGAC
>CAZZEB010000003.1:1909-20998 GCA_964652495.1 uncultured Gammaproteobacteria bacterium | reverse complement strand
GAATTAAAACTTTTTTATCCATACTACTAAATGAGTTTACGCTATACAGTTTAAATCTAACAGCCCAATTAGTTTTTATGAAGCGAGCATCATTCCTCGATAAGGTTCTAATTTACTGATCATGTAATTAATATTATCTAATGGGTTATGAATTCTTAAAACAGGTCTCTCAACATCGAGACCCTCACTTCGATCTTCAAACTCATCATACTCATTTAGTGCTCCCATTAATAATCCTTTACTTGCAAACTCTAATCCATATAAAACTCTTTCAATAACTGATGGACCATGAAGTTGATGGAAACTGTCGGTTACCTCTGAAGTTGATTCTTGATTATTAACAGGCCGTATACTTACTAAGGTTCTTCCCAAAGCTTCATCACTAAATCCACCGTCTTGGTCAATCCCTCTGTAAGGGGTATATTTTATTGCAACAATCGGACATTCTGGAAAAGATGGATTTTCTTCCAGACGTACATAGGCCATATCAACTCCACGCATTCTTCTGGGATTAAACCATGCCACGAGAATGCTATCATCTTTAACGGCCATTTTGAGGCCAGGGTTTTGAGCTACTAATTGATCGATAGCAATATAGTCTGGTTGTTGTTCGCTTATCATAATTACATATTATAAATTAAAACCTATAGTAGGTCAAGGATTAATCAATATTTATTAGATCTGTTACAATTACCCTCATGAATCAGTTGGTTCTTGTTGACGGAAATGCATTATTGCATCGAGCATATCATGCAACCCCTCCTAATTTAACGACTAAAACAGGCGAACAGATTAATGCAGTCTATGGTTTTACTTCGATGCTTCTTCGATCAATAGATCAGATTAAACCCGAGTATATTGTCATTGCTTGGGATCTAGGTAAACCAACTTTTAGACATCAAGCGTATACCCAGTATAAAGCTACAAGAGGGCCTGTAGAGACCGCATTAACTAATCAGTACACTAGAGTTCATCAAGTCATTAAATCCTTAAATATCCCTGAATTCATGTTAGAGGGATATGAAGCAGATGACCTAATTGGAACTTTGGCGACTCAAGCCATGCATCATAAAGATCTGGAAGTGATAGTAGTCACTGGTGATCGAGATATCATGCAAGTGATTAATGATCGAACTAAGATCTTAATGCCAAAAAAAACTCTTCAAGATATTGGGTTATATGGAGTAAAAGAATTTATTGATCGTTTCGGGTTTCAACCAATTCAATTAATTGATTATAAAGCTTTAGCTGGGGATCAATCAGATAATATTCCAGGAGTTCCAGGTATTGGTGAGGTTAGTGCCACTAAATTAATTAAACAATTTGAATCGATTGAGAATTTATATAAACCAGAGAATTTAGCTTCTCTTCCACCTCGGATGCAACAACTTTTAGCTGAAGGGGCTGAATCAGCCGTAATTAGCAAACAGTTAGCCACCATCGAGCTTAAAGCTCCGATCAAGTTAGATTTAACAACTTGTCAGGTCAATGATTATGATTATCAACAAGCCTTTGATTTGTTTACAGAATTAGATTTCAAAAGCTTAATACCACGTTTACCCGGTGATCATAAAGTTTCTGTTAAAGCAGATAAATCTGAAGAAACAGAGAAACCAAAGGCTCATGATGTTCAACCATCAGCTACTACAGATTTAGATTTAGCTGTTACCCCAGTTCTGGAAAAGATGTCGAAATCAGGAGTTTTAATCGATGTCCCATTTTTAAATAAATTGGGGGAAGAGACTAAAAAAAGATTATTAGAAATCGAGGGCAGTATTTATGAAACAGTTGGCCATGAATTTAATTTAAATAGTCCAAAACAATTAGCCGATGTTTTATTTGATGAGTTAGGTTTACCAGTAATCAGAAAAACTAAAACTGGACGATCAACAGATGAAGCAACTCTTCAAGAACTTAAACAAGCTAATCCAGCAATTCCATTAATTTTAGAATACCGTCAGTTATACAAATTAATGTCGACATATATCGAAGCTTTACCAAAATATCTTGATGAAAATAATCTTGTTCATTCGACATTTAATGTCGATGGTGCAGCCACCGGTCGACTCTCAAGTACTAATCCGAACTTACAAAATATTCCAATTAAGGGTGATGTTGGAGGTGAATTACGCAAAGCTTTTATTGCTCCAAAAGATCGAGTTTTATTAGGTGCAGATTATTCGCAAATAGAATTACGGATTTTAGCGCATGTTACCGATGATCCAAATTTAAAAAAAGCTTTTAAAGATGGAATTGATATTCATACAGCTACAGCGTCGAAGATCTTTAAAGTTTCATTAGATGAAGTTACCAAACAACAACGAATGGTAGGAAAGACAGTTAATTTTGCGACGCTATATGGGCAAGGTCCCCACGCTTTATCTGAACAATTAGGCGTTGATTTTAATACTGCTAGAACCTATATCGAAGAATATTTCGCTCAGTTCCCTAAAGTAAAAGCGTGGAAAGCAAATGTTTTAGAAGAAGCTGAAAAGACAGGGTATGTTGAAACTATTTGGGGACGTCGCCGTTATATTCCTGAACTGAAATCAACGAATCGAATGTTTAAAGCAGCAGGGGAAAGAGCCGCAATTAACCATCCAATTCAGGGAACAAATGCCGATATGATCAAAAAAGCTATGGTTGATATTGATAAAGAGATATCTGCTGATAAAACGTTAGAAAAAAACTGTCAGTTAATTTTGACTGTACATGATGAGTTGATGTTTGATTGCTCCCCTAATCAACTTAAAAAAGTTGCTGCCATAGTTAAGAAACAAATGGAATCAGTTTTGGAACTATCAGTTCCAGTTATAGTAGAATTAAAATCCGGCCGAAGCTGGGGTGAGATGGAAAAACTCACGATCTAAGATATGACACAAACAATTATCTGTTTTACCTCAAGGTTTTGTGACAATTATTGAAATATTAAATCATCAATTTAAATATGCAAATCATACCAATTAAAACCAGAATTCTCCAACCACCAAAGGATAATTTCGACGATATTCTGACTGAAATTAGCAATCAATTAACAGAAAATTCCATTGTTGTTATTACCTCCAAAATTGTTTCAATATCCGAAGGTAACTGTATAAAAGTTACTAATGTTCCAGATAAAGATAAGCTGATTAAGCAGCAAGCTGACTTTTACTTAGATAGAAATTTAGTTCCAGGGGGATGGACGCTACATACTCTTAAAAATAATTTACTAATACCAACAGCTGGTATTGATCAAAGTAATGCCAATGGATATTATGTTCTCTGGCCGGTTGATCCGAAAAGATCTGCTGCTAAAATTTGGCATTTCCTTCAACAAAATTCACTAGTAAAAAACTTTGGAGTAATTATTACTGATTCGCATTCCATACCGATGAGGCGAGGAGTAATTGGTATTTCTTTATCATATTATGGATTTCAGCCGCTTCATGATTATCGTGGCCAAGATGATCTTTTCGGGAATAAATTAAAGATGTCACAGTCTAATTATCCAGATAGTTTGGCTGCGGCGGCAGTGGTAGCGATGGGTGAGGGGAGTGAGCAGACACCGATAGCGTTAATTACTGATCTTCCAGAAACCATTGATTTTAAAGTGGATAACCAGAATATTGATCAAGAATTTGGAAGTTTTGAAGTCCCGCTGGAAGAAGATTTATTTAAACCAATTTTAGAGGCTGTTACTTGGCAAAAGGGTGGATCAGGTCACTAACATCTGAACTTCTTTTGTTTCTGTTTTAAAACTAATTACTCCAGTTTTTTCTAAAACGAAAAATAACATCAATAAAATTGGACCTCCCAACCACATTAATAATCCGCTAATACTCGATAAACTAAAATAAAACAAAATAGCTAGCAGCCCAGGGATAAATCCCAGATATGGTTTCAACAAGTTATCAAATTGGTCGCGGACTGTTTGATGAATATAATCATTTAAAGGATTATTAGATGTTTCAGCTCCTAGAACATTCAATACCTCTGGATCAATTCCGTACTGTTTTAAAATCTCAGGATTGTTTTTCAATAGTTCTTTTTGTTCAGGAGTTAACTTTATGCTAGGTTTTTCTGTTTGCTGAGTCGAAGGAGAGGACGATGCTGAAGGTGATGTAGATTTAGTATCAGTGGTATTAGCCGGAGTAGTTTGGGGGGAAGATTCACTAGCCCCAGCTGAGTTAGTGATTACCCGTAATAGTTGCTGAATTATTTCTGGGTTTTCTAACAAACCTTTTATATTGGAGGAAGAGAGATCAGAGGGGGTAGTTCCAGTTAATTGAATAGCTCTATCAATCAAGTGATCTGGAATTTGAACTCCATTTTGATCAATATCTGCTTTGACCATCATAAAGTAGACTACAGAAAAAGTAATCGCCCATAACCAAATTAAATTCTTAGCGGCAGGTAGTAATAAACTGGCAGCATTAAATGATAAATATATCTTTAGTTTTTGTCGTAAAAGCAAATAAGCGATTAATTGAGAGATTATTAAACCAGAACTAACAATGATTTTACCTTCACCGGCAAATAAGAAAAGTGATAGTAGACTGCTAACAGCAATTACCGGAGCTACATAAATCAGTTGGGAGGCTAGGGTGGCGAATGTTACAAACAGTATTGCCGAGATCCCCATTAAGCAGCCAACCAAAATTAAACTAGTTAATTGTGAAGAGTCAAAATTAAACAATTCAATATATGGAGTCAGTATAGTCGGTAGGCTATAGAGCAGTGCTGCTAGGCTAACCAAGTAGATTGGTGCAAATAATAACTTTTTAACCGGAACCATACTTTATATTAACAAAGGATGACTGCTTGTACTAATGGTCATCTATCTACATAATATATGAAATGGTCGAATCAAGTATCCCAAAAATTATTCAAGGCGGAATGGGGGTAGGTATTTCTAACTGGAGATTAGCCCAGGCAGTATCTAAAGAAGGTTCTTTGGGGGTAGTCTCAGGAACCGGTATTGCTGTAAAAATCGCTCGCGAACTTCAAAACGGTGATCCAGATGAAACGATCCGTGATTCATTAAGCCGCTTTCCTGATCAGGGCATTGCTCGTCAAGTAGCTGATTATTATTTTGTCCCCGGTGGTAAGTCACCTGATAAAGGTTATAAACCTGTTCCGATGTACACCTCCCACCGTGGCTGGCGTCAGAGAGATCAGGCTTTGTTGGTTGTCGCTAATTTCGTTGAAGTAGATAGAGCCAAGCAAGGTCATAATAATAAAGTCGGTGTTAATTATCTGACTGAGTTACAAGAGCCACATTTATTATCCTTGTATGGGGCGATGTTGGCCGGAGTTGATGTCGTTTTAATGGGAGCAGGTATTCCTTTCCAAATTCCCAGAGTGCTGGATGATTTTGCCAAACAACAACCAAGTTACTTTAAACTAGATGTTTTAGGGTCTCAAAAGGATGATGATTTTCGCGAAAGATTTAATCCAGCCGAGTTTAGTGAGATAACGAGTAAGCTTGATTTAAAACGCCCTGATTTTCTGCCGATTATTGCTTCTGATACTTTAGCTAAAGCCTTTATCAAACGAGCTGAGGGAGAAATCCAAGGTTTTATCATAGAAGGTCCAACCGCTGGTGGCCATAATGCTCCGCCCAGAGGAAAGTACCCAATTAATCCTGAAACTGGTGAACCAATTTATGGTGAGCGTGACATTGTAGATCTAAAAGTAATTCGTGAACTAGGCAAACCCTTTTGGCTAGCTGGATCATACGCCTCGCCAGCTGGTTTAGCTACTGCCTTATCTGAAGGGGCAGCAGGAATTCAAGTTGGATCAATTTTTGCTTTATCCGATGAGTCAGGGATCGACAGTGGATCTAAACAACATCTTCGACAGCGGGCGCTAGAAGGTCAGTTAAACGTTCTTACTTCAGCTGAGGCTTCTCCTTCAGGCTATCCCTTTAAAGTGGCACAAGTCGAATTTTCAGTTTCTAATCCGGATATCTATCAATCCCGACATCGAATTTGTGATATCGGCTATTTACGAGAGGCTTATCGGACTGGTCCTAATCAGTTTGGCTTGCGTTGTCCAGCTGAACCTATTGATGATTATTTAGCTAAAGGTGGAAAGCTCTCGGACACAGAGAAACGCCAATGTTTATGTAATACCTTATTCGCCGCCATTGGTTTAGGACAAACGCACCAGATTCGAGGAGAAAGGCATACAGAACCCCCCATCTTTACCATGGGTGATGATCTCTCTTTTATTCATCATTTAATGAAAGATCAGAATCAAGGTTATGCTGCAATTGATGTTCTCCGTTATTTGCGTTCTGTATGCTAAAATAAGCCCATAATGAAAAATCATGCTGATTTAACTAGGCAAGAACGAATAGATAAAGTCATGTCAGATAGAAAATCTGATTTCTGCTTAGTTCTCGAAAATTTATCAGAGGCCAATAATATATCCGCTATTTTAAGAACTGCTGAAGCCTTCGGCGTTGGACAAGTTTGCATTATTTATGACAAGACAAAACCTAGATTATCAATGCAAACATCGAGTGGGGCTAGCAAATGGTTAAATATTAATTATTTTGATTCAACAGAGGAGTGTTTGTCTCAACTCAAGAAAGAAGGATTTACTATAATTGGTGCTTTAGTTGATCCTGAAGCTAAAGTTCTTTGGCACCAGAATTTTCAAGGTAAGGTAGCTATTATGGTTGGTACTGAAGTTACCGGTTTATCTGAGGTCGCCCAACAACAAGTTGATCGTAATATTTATTTACCAATGATTGGTTTAACTGAATCATTGAATGTTTCGGTATCAGCAGCTATATTTTTATATGAAGTGATTCGTCAAAAAGAAGTCAAAAATTAATATGACCGAACGAGTTTCTAAATTTTTTAAGCGGGGGACAGGAATTAATTACTATCAAGTTGCAGCTATGGGGGAGATCCCTGGAGGGGAAATCCGCATTCCTAAAGATATTCTTCTATCCCATGACTCCTCGCCAGATCCTGAAAATCAAAGATTATTAGCAGACGCCATTACAGCTTTTTCAAAGCAGCCTGACTTACCCAGTATTCTTGATAAGTTAAATTTTGCTGCTACTGCGATTAGGACCAAAGAAGGGGGTCGTTGGGTCAAGTTTGGTTTAATAGCTGGGGCTGGATTATTAGGTATGGCCGCAGCTGCCGCTGTTGTGATTCATACTCGTCATTCAGAAAGAAAAAGTCGGGAAGCTTTAATTAGAGATTATACTGGAGCTGTTTGATTGGTTTTGCCTTCAAGAATATTTCTGATTTCATCAATGATTTGATCCGGATTGTAAGCAGCTTTTACCATATATCCAGCCGCTCCTAGTCTAAAACCTTCTCGAATCACCTCATCTTGTCCAAGATTGGTTAACATAACAACAGGAATTTGCTTAAGTGTTTCGGATTGTTTGATGGTTTTTAAAATCTCTAAACCATTGGTGTCTGGCAACATGATGTCTAGGAGCACTAAATCAACTTGTCCTTGAGTAATTGCTGCCATACCATCTTTACCGTTAGCGTAAGCTACAGCTTCAATACCCTCCAATTTTAGCTGGCGGGTGTAGATCTCACGAATAAATTCGTCGTCTTCAACCAAGATGACTTTCTTAGCCATATTCTGATTATAGCTTAGTCCGTTTAAATGTCTAGCGAATAGATTGAATTTATAACTATCATTATGTGATTTAAAAAAAACTAGGAGTGAGTCTGTTCAATATCCACAATTCCTTTACCTGATAAAACATTAGCAATTTGCTCCATAATTTGATCTGGATTATACATAGCTTTCACTAAGTATCCGACTGCGCCTAGGTTTTTTGCTTGCTGAATCACTTCTTCCTGAGCTAAATTGGTCAGTAATACCACTGACGTTTGTTGGTTTTGATCACTACTTTTAATTATTTTAAGAAGTTCAATTCAATTTGTATCAGGCAACATCACATCAAGTAATATTAAATCAAACCTCTGATTTTGAATCTCTTTATTGGCAGCATCGCCCTTCATCACTGATGTTAGTTGATAACCTGCTTGAGTGATTTGGCGACTATAAATTTCGTTGATATATTGTTCATCTTCTATTAATAATATTTTCTTCGCTGAATCCATATTTATGATGCCAGTGGCAAACTAAAACTAAATGTTGACCCTTGTCTTTCGATTGACTCTACCCAAATTCTACCATGATGGAGCTCAACTATTGATTTACAAATATATAAACCTAAACCTGTCCCTTTCGCTCCTTTTTCAAGTTTACCTGATACTCTAAAGAATTTTGTGAACAGTTTTGAAATCGATTCATTAGGAATTCCTTGACCAGTATCGGCTACATGAGTAATTAATTCATTATCTTTTTGCTCAAAGTAGACTCTAATTGATCCCCCTGAATCAGTGTAATTAATAGCATTATTTACTAAATTCATCAGTACCTCACTGACTCTAAGTCGATCAATTTTTACCTGGGCTAATGGAACAGTTGGCTCTTCAAAGCGAAGCTCTATTTTTTTATCTTTTGCTCGCTCATTTAGTTCTCCAACTATCTGCCGAGCAATTGCTACCCAATCAGCCGGCTCAGTAGAAATAGTTAATACTCCACGTTCTAATTTTGCTGCACTTAGGATATTCTCAACTAAACCAGTTAGTGTTTGGGCGGATAAACTAATTCGATCTAAAAACATCTTTTGATCATCAACTAACTTATCCTTATTCTCTTTCATATAAATATACAAGTAACTCTTAATAGAAGTTAGAGGAGTCCGAAGATCATGGGCTGCCATTGAAACAAAATCTAATTTCATTCTTTCATCCAACTTCTCTTCGCTGACATCTTCTAGGGTGATAATTGAGCCAATATCAACTGCTTGTCCGTTAGGAATTTGGCTTGAAACTAGATTCACAATTAACTCTTTATCTTCAGCAGCTAACATTCTGATTCCATCTTTTTGATAAACAACATCTTGATCTGTCGGAACATTTTTCGGACTGTAAGTTGTATCGGGAACTGGTGTTGATTTATCAAATACTTGTAAAACTTGACCGATTTGTTTTCCAATCACCTCTTGTTGAGGATAGCCAATAAGTTTTTCGGCCGCTTTATTAAAAATAATTACCTCACGATTCCAATTTGTCACAATCACCGCTTCATTAATTTTATCTAAAGCTAAAGCTACTCGCGTTGTTTCTTGTTGGAGGGCCTCTGTTTGTTGGTGAACTTTAGTCTCTAATGTGACATTAGTTGAGCTTAATTGTTGGTGTAGTTGAGCCAAATCTGTAAATAATTCATTATAAAAACTGGCAATCTCTCCAAACTCACCCTTCTCTCCAATTGGAATTTGATATTTTAAATTACCGTTTTTAACTTGATTAATACCTTCTAAAACATGACCCATTGAGCTGACAAACTGAAGATATACGTATCCAAAACCAAGTATTACTAATAATCCAAATAAAGCTGCAAATTTAATCGCTGTGTTATGTAAAATCTGAGATTCTGTTCTGAGTTGTTGTTGTTGGGAATAAGTTACCACCGGTTCAGCCAGTTGGGCACTGATTTTATTACTTTGTCCCCAAATCTGGAAACTAAACCATGCCACTAAGCCAGCTGTTACTAAGAATATTACTAAAATTTGAAATCGAAAGCTGTATAAGTAGGACATGGGCAGTATCTTTATTCTACAGGAAAAAATAATAATTTTCAGCACAAATCGACTAGTTTTGTTACAATACAACTTATTAAGCGAGCTTTGTTAGATTTATTATGAAAGTAGCCTTAGTCCATGATTATTTAAAAGAGTATGGAGGAGCAGAAATGGTCCTCGAAGATTTACATGAATTGTTTCCGGATGCTCCTGTGTATGTTTTTTATTATTCTCCATCCGGGTTAGGAATTCATAATAGGCGTCTCAAAAAATGGGATATTAGAACTTCAGTTTATCAGAAGTTTCCATTTGCTAATCGCTTTTTGTCTGCTTCTCGGATTATTGCTCCGATGATCTTCGAAAACTTTGATCTCTCCGAATATGATTTAGTTATCTCTTCTTGTAATCATCACTCAGCCAAAGCGGTAATCACTAACTCTGAAGCATTACATATTAGCTATATTCATACACCACCAAAAATGCTTTATGGATATTCCACATCTTTCAACTATAAGAAACATTGGTATACCAGGATCGCTGGTGAGTTAGCCAATCATTTTTTAAGATTATATGATTATGAGATCTCACAACGACCAGATATTTTAATAGCTAACTCTAAAAATGTTCATAATCGGATTAAAAAGTTTTATCGTCGTGAAAGTACAATCATTTATCCCGGTGTCGATGTTAAAAAGTATTCCGCTGTCAAAAAGACGACGGGCGAGTATTACTTAGCACTCAATCGTTTAGTTAGAGGCAAAGGTACTGAAATTATTATCGAGAGTTGTAAACAATTGAATTTGCCATTAAAGGTTGTTGGTGATGGTCCAGAAATGGATAAGTTAAAGCAAATTGCCGGACCCAACACACAGTTTCTAGGTGCAGTTGATGAAGAAGTTAAAATCCAATTATTAGCCAATGCTAAAGCCTTAATCGTTGCTACTGAACAAGAAGATTTTGGTATTACTCCAGTAGAAGCAATGGCTGCTGGAACTCCAGTTATTGCGGCTCGATCAGGTGGTTATTTAGAAACAATTATTGAAGGAAAGACCGGTGAATTCTTTAAAGCCTCAGCTAACTTAGGGGAATCAAAATCTTATGTTGATCAGCCTTCTGTCGATAATTTGGTGAAAGTTTTATCCAAATTTAATCCTAAAAAATATACAGCTACTGAATGTCGTAACCAAGCTGCTAAGTTCTCTAAACAGCAGTTCAATCAGCAGATTTTAAAAATAGTTAATGACCATTTTAAAAACTAATTAATTCATTCTAAGGTGTTACAATAGCCACATGCCAGAGCTTCCAGAAGTAGAAACTATTAAAAGAGGATTAGCAGATAAAATTGTTGACACTAAAATTACGGAGATTAATATTTTAAATCCTAAAAGTTTTCAGGGAGAAATAAAAGATGTTATAGCTCAAACAATTACTGCAGTTAGACGACGAGCTAAGGTGCTAATTATTGATCTTTCTAATCATCAAAGTTTAGTTTTTCATTTAAAAATGTCAGGACAATTAATTCTGTCTTCTTCAGAAAGTAATTCTAAGATACCAAAAGTAGTTGGCGGGCATCCCACTAAAGATATGCTCGGACAGATGCCAAATAAATCAACTCGCGTAATTTTCTCTTTATCGACTACAAACAATAACCCAAAAGATTATCAGCTATATTTTAATGATCAACGTAAGTTTGGATGGGTAAAAGTTATTGCTACTGATCAAATTACCCAGACTAGTTGGTTAAAATCTTTAGGGCCTGAACCATTAGAATCTGAATTTACTGTAGAGATCTTAAAAAAACAGCTAAGTCGTCGACCTAAAACTCCAATTAAAGTAGCTCTCTTAGATCAACAACTAATCGCGGGAATCGGGAATATTTACGCTTGTGAAGCATGTTTTATGTCAAGAATTGATCCCAAAAAATTGATTAAAGACTTAACAGAGTCAGAAATAGAATTACTTCATCAATCAATAATTGATGCCTTGCAAGCTAGTATTAAATACGGTGGATCATCAAAGACCAATTACCTAAATGCCTCAGGTGAAAAAGGATATTTTCTTGATGTTGCTACAGTTTATGATCGAACTGATCAACCCTGTCGCGTTTGCCAACAACCAATTTCTAAAATTAAACTAGGTGGAAGGGGAACGTACTTCTGCATTAATTGTCAGGTCTAATCATGTCTAATTCATCAGCTAGTTCCATAATTCGCCACCAAGGATTTATTAATTTATGGCTTAATCAAATTCTAGTTCAATTAGCTTACAACTCTTTAAATTTTAGCTTAATTATTTGGGTTTATCAGTTAACTCAATCCAATAGCGCTGTTTCATTATTAATGTTTGCGATTTACTTGCCTGCTGTTTTATTTGGGTTAATCGCCGGAGTTTTAGTTGATTTATTAAATAGAAGACTAATCTTTATCAGTGTAAATTTTGGGCTAACTCTTTTGTTTATTAGTTTAATTACCTTCAAACAATACTATTTAGCGATATTAATCATCGCTTTTTTAGTTAATACTTTATCGCAGTTCTATACTCCTGCAGAGGCCTCAGCAATTCCACTGATAGTTAAAAAGAATCAGTTATTAACTGCCAATTCTTTATTCTCTATAACCTTATTTATGACTTTTCTACTTGGTTTTGGGTTAGCCGGCCCTATTATCGATCTTTGGGGAATTAATTATGCTTTTGGTTTAGGTGCAGTGGCTTTGTTAGTCTCATTTATTTTGGCTTGGTTTTTCCCTAATCTTGTAAGTACACCAAATGCCAGAGCGATTCACTTAAAAAATGCTCTAATTTCAATCAGTCCATCAAAAATATTATCTGAAGTTTTATTTCAGTTAAGACAAACATTAAATCTTGCTAAAAAAGATATATCAATCTTGATTGCCATTTTAATCATGTCTGGAATCCAAGTGTTTATTGGTATTATGGCAGTCCTGATTCCTGATTTTCTGGAACAAGTTGTCAAGGTAAGTGCCACTAATGCCTCTTATTTTTTAATAATTCCATTAGGTTTTGGTATGGTGACAGGTGGTTTTTTATTATCAAAATGGGGAAATAATTTAGCTAAAAGATTTATTGTAAGTCGAGCAATCAGCGCTGCCGGAGGCTTATTTATTGCAGCTGGCTTATCCCCATATCTTGGAAATATTATTAGTTCATATCAAATTAATATTCTAGATAAACTACCACTAGTTACTATTTTGGCGCTTGGATCATTTGTTTTAGGCATTTGTTTAGTTTCAATTATGGTACCATCTCAAACCCTTATCCAAGAGAAAACTCCTGATGGAGATCGTGGTAAGATCTTTGCTTTACTAGCAGTTGCAATGTCATCATTTTCCCTAATACCTGTTTTAATTTCTGGAATATTAGCTGATTTAATTGGTACACCTCTGTTACTAATTATTCTTGGAATTACGGTTTTTATATTAGGATTTTTCTCATTAAAACCAAAACTACTTTACAAATCGCATCATTTACCAAAATCATTGAAAATATTTCTTGGAATAGAGGACTAGCGAGCTTGAATTAATTACTAGGAATCTGTACCATCCCTCTATGTTTTTAAAACACCTTCAACTAACAAATTATCGTAATTACCAATCCTTTGATTATAAGTTTAAAAATAAAATAACTATTTTGATTGGTAATAATGCTCAAGGAAAATCAAACATTCTCGAGGCCATCTATTTTTTAGCTACTACAAAATCCCAACGAGCGGATGCTGATGAAGAAATTATTAATTATCAAACTGATTTCTGCCGAGCTACGGGAACTATTATTAATTCAGAAGAATCTTTAGATGAAGTACAACTTGAGATTGCCATGCAAAAACAACCGACCGGACTTGCAAAAAAAGTTAAAGTTAATGGTTTACCACGTCGAGTATTAGATTACATTGGGAATTTATCAGTAGTTACTTTTTCTCCTGAAGATATCAATTTGGTTTCTGGTCCACCATCGTTAAGGAGGTGGCATCTAGATCTAACTTTAGCCCAGACAGATAAGGAGTATAAAAAAGCCCTAACTCAGTATGGAGAAGTTGTAACTCGCAAGAATAAAATCTTAAAAAGGATAAGAGAAGGACAAGGTAGGAGTGATGAAATTGATTATTGGATCGATCAACAAATCTTATTTGGTAATTTAGTGACCGCTAAAAGACAAGCATTTTTTGAATATATCAACAATTTGACTAATCAGGCTTCAACTAGAGAGCTAACCTTTGAGTATCGTCCTAATTTGATTAGCCAAGAACGATTATTAGAATACCGCGACAGAGAAATATATGCTGCTACTTCTCTAGTTGGTCCTCACCGTGACGATTTTGGCTTTATGTTAAAAAATCGTTTAGGACAGCAAAGGGACTTGCACCATTTTGGATCAAGAGGTGAGCAGAGAACAGCAGTTCTTGATTTAAAAATAGCCGAATTAGCTTTTATCGAACACTTTACAGGTCATCGACCCCTACTTCTTTTAGATGATGTCTTCTCTGAGTTAGATGGTATTCACCGTCAACATGTAATCAAACTATTACCGCAGCAGCAAACTATTCTAGCTGCTGTAGAAGTTGATCCAGCCATAAGCCAAGTGATCTCTGATGTTAGTCTACTGTTTGTTAATAACGGGCAGGCGAGCGAGTCAAAAGAATCAGCACAAGACCAATAGTTGCGGTAAATTTGCGATAATTAGTTAGAAGGCATAGAATAAATAAATCCCGACATGTTTGTTACTAAGTACACCATTACTAACTCCATTTTACGTCATATTGGAATTATCGATGCTTCTCGTGAAGTTATTAATCACGCTCCACTCATCCCAGCTTGGGAAGCAAAATTTCGCAAAGATGCTATGGAGCGATTCGTCCATCACGGCACACGGTTAGAAGGAAATGCCTTAAGCGATGAAGAGGTTAAAGATATTTTAGACGGGAAAGAAGTTTTCGCTCGGGACAGAGATGTTCAAGAAGTTTTAAATTATCGGAATGTTTTGAAATATATAGGTGCAGCTGCTGAATCAATTCAGCCCGGGAGTGCCTATACATTTACTGAAGATATTATCTTTGATATTCACCGCTTAACAGTCGAAAGATTAGTTTCTCCTGATTACTTAGGCAGTTATCGACAGCGACAAGTAGTGGTTCGAAATAGCCAAACTGGAGCAATTTCCTACACCCCACCACCAGCTGTTGAAGTTCCTTATTTAATGGAGGATCTATTAAACTGGTTGAACTCTCCCGAGGGGAGAGAACTTCATCCTGTTTTAAAAGCCGGCATTGTTCATTATGAAATAGCTCGAATTCATCCTTTTGTCGAAGGTAACGGTCGAACCGCTCGAGCCGTTGCGACTCTTTTAATGTTTCTAGATGGCTATGATATTAGAAAATTTTTCTCACTAGAGGAGTATTATGATGCCAATCCTTTGGACTATTACACCACGTTACAAATGGTTTCTAATCAATTAGTTATCGACACCCATGATCGAGATTTAACTCCGTGGTTAGAATATTTTATTAAAGCAGTAGCTGTTGAGTTTAATCGAGTTAAGGAAAGAGTTCAAAGAATTTCAGCAGATGCCAGAGTTAAAGATCAGTTGGGTGAACAAATTCAGTTAAATGAACGGCAGATGTTGATTTTAGAATATTTACATCGTCATAAAGAGATGAAAAATTCTGATTTTCGCAAAGTCTTTCCGGATTTCTCAGACGATACTGTGTTGCGAGAGATGAAATTTTTGAAAGATAAAGGACTAGTTAAGAAAACGGGTGGCACTAAAAAAGCGGTTTATGTTCTGAAATAATTAATCAACCTCTTTTGTTGACATTCGCGGCATATCTGGAGTCCAAATAGTTGCAGTATTTCGACTTTTTTCTTTAGAAGCATATAAAGCATCATCAGCTCTTCGTAATAATTCTTCCGGAGAAGTCCCAGGAATAAAGCCAACAATCCCACCACTGAGAGTAGGGTGGTGTTCTGGAGATATAGATCTTTCAACATTACCTTTTTCTCCCAAATAAGCACTTTCAAATTGTTGCCACCATTGATATTCGGGCTGTAATCTTGTTCTAAAGATTTCTTCAGCACTTCTAGTTGTTGCACCCCGGAGAACTAATACAAATTCATCTCCACCCCAGCGATAAAACTCGTCTCCTACACGCTGTTCTGTCTTATGTCTAATATTATTTTGAGTACGAAGAGCTAAGTTTTTGGCAACATCTGTAAAAAGTTGTAATGCTTTATCACCAGCTTGATGCCCATGTAAATCATTGAGTTCTTTAAAACGATCCAAATCAAAAACAATTATAGATAGTGGTTCTCCATTTGCTTCAGCTTCTGCTAAGATTTTGGGAATCCTCTCGCTAAAGGCATGACGATTATAAGCGCCTGTTAATTTATCTGTGTAAGCTAAGACTTTTAGTCGCTCAATTTCGATGTCTTGTTGCTCAAGAAGCTGACGCATTTCTTCAAGCGATTTATTTTCATATTTAGAAGATTCGAGATGTCGACTCGTAATTTCCGGAGTATCCATAAATATTATCTAAACAATCATACCACGATTAGTGATATTCACTTCGTGGAGGATTTGGCTGTTTGTTAATTCGATCATATAACCTGAATAAAGAATCCCTATTTTCTTCCTCATATTTTCTAGCCAAATCTTCAATCGATTCTTTTTTGACACTTCCAATCTGATTTAATAGCCATGATCGACGATGTCTATTAATAAAGTTTCTAATTTCCTGCTGCAATTCAGGAATCATCTCCTGACGGCAGTCTTTTTTCATATAAGTAAACACCATTGTCACAGCATCTTGTCCAGCTGCTTTTGACAACCCGATGGCTTCAATATTTGGATCTTCGTGAACTAATCTCTTTGCTGCATACATAGCCCAATCTGCTCGGGTTGTTATATCTTCAGCAGTATCATTACCGTAATAGTCTAGGTCTGTAACTCCAAAACTTATTGATAAATCTAAATCTGCAACTTCTTGATTTAGTTGTCGACTTAAATAACGGATTAGTTGCGGAGTATTCTCTTTGATTGTTACTTGGGTCCGCAATGCAGAATTCATTGCAGCTTCAAAATCTCCATGTGGTTGCATTGCCAAGAATTCATCACCGGAACGTCTGAATACTTCATACAATCTATAATTCGAAGCCATTAAGTTAGCCTCTAATCTAATAATGTCATCTGTTAGATCATGACCAAACCGGGTATTTAAATCTTTCATCCCATTAATATCAGCCAAACTGACTGCAATTGGATATTTCTCTTCAGGGGATAGACGGTGGAATTCTTCAACTCTTTGTTGGAGATTTCGGTCGAAATAATTTTTGTTCAGTAAACCAGTACCTTTATCAGTATCTTTAATTTCATCTCTAGCTACCCAGATGCTTCTAGCAAAGTCACCAGTAATCTTATGTCGTTTTCTTAAATTTGAAATCTCATCATAACAATTTCCAGCATCCAATCCGAGTAAATATGCCCATTTCCCAAATCCCGTAGTAGCTCTTTCAATCGGATTAATTCGCGATAATAATGGTCCGAACTCTGCTTCAAATTTACTCATAATCTTTTTTCAGGCAAATTTTAACATTTTAAGTTTGGATTGTCAGCTTTGCCCAGTTAAAGTACAATCTGAGAGATGTATTTCTTTGAACTAGCTGATTATTTTGAACAATTGGAAGCCACCTCAAGCAGACTATCGCTAATCGATATTCTTTCTCAAGTTTTTGCTGATGTAGATGCTAGAGAAGTTCCATTAGTCTCTTATTTACTTCAGGGCAGAATAGCTCCTTTTTATGAACCCACAGAAATCGGTATGGCCGAAAAATCTGTTGCAGCTGCAATTGCTCGCGTTGCTGGTAATGACAAGGATGATGTTTTAAAACTTTATGCTAAAGCTGGAGATCTAGGTACTGTAGCTCAAGATTTAATAGAATCAAAAACTAGTCGCTTAACAGTCCAAGAAGTTTTTGAACAGCTTCAAAAGATCTCTCAGTTTAAAGGAGAGGGAACGATTGAAAACAAAATTAGTACTCTAGCTAATTTGCTCCAATCAGTCAGTGGAGTAGAGGCGAAGCATTTAGTTCGTGTGCCCCTAGGTCAAAGCCGTTTAGGAATTGGTGATCCAACTATTTTAGATGCCTTTGCCCAACTTAAGTTAGGTGATAAATCCAAACGTAAATTATTAGAGGGCGCATATAACAAAGTTTCTGATCTTGGATTAATCGGTCAGACTTTATGGAAAGATGGATTATCTGGAGTTGAAAAACTAGATGTTATTGTCGGTCGTCCGATTCGCTCTCAACTGTGTGAACGGATTACTGATCCGCAATCAATTTTAGATAAATTCTCTGGCAAAGTTCATATTCAAGAAAAATACGATGGTATGAGAGTCCAAATTCATAAACAGGGTAAAAATGTCAGATTTTTCTCACGTAACTTAGAAGAAACAACCGATATGTATCCTGATTTAGTTAAGGCAGTTTTAAGTCAAATCACTGCTGATTCAGTTATCTTAGATTCTGAAGCGATTGCTTTTAATCCAACTTCTGAAGAATTCCTACCGTTTCAGGAAACTTCAAAACGGCGTCGCAAACATGGTGTTGATGAAGCTGCAGCAGAAATACCATTAAAAGCTTTTGTATTTGACATCATGTATTTAAATGGCAAATCAACAGTAGACACACCATTAGTGGAAAGGATGAATTTATTAAATAAAGTTATTGCTGAAGATGATATTTTAATTAAGAACACTGGTCGAGTTGTCGAAACGGCCGATGATGTTCAATTGTATTTTAACGATGCTCTGACCAAAGGTTTAGAAGGGCTGATTTTAAAAAGAGTTGATTCATTGTATGAAGCCGGAGCTAGAAATTTTAACTGGGTAAAAATGAAAAAACACTCAAGTGGTGAATTAAAAGACACAATTGATTGTGTATTACTGGGTTACATATATGGCCGGGGCAAACGGGTGGAGTTTGGAGCTGGAGCTTTGCTAGTTGGTATTTATGATGCTGACAAAGATGAATTCGTCACAGTTGCTAAAATCGGTACTGGATTAACTGATGATGAATGGCGAGAAATTCATGCTCGAGCGGATAAAATAAAAGTTGATCATCGACCACCGCGAGTACAGTCTCTAATTGAACCAAGTGTATGGGTACGGCCAGAAATAGTGGTTGAAATTTTAGCTGATGAAATTACCAAATCACCAATTCACACAGCTGGTAAAACGGAAGAAGATCCAGGATATGCATTGAGATTCCCGAGGTTAGTTCGTTTCCGTGAAGGTGACAAAAAAGCTGAAGACGCAACTACGGTTAAAGAAATAAAAGAGATGTACAATATTCAGTACAAAAAAGGTTAGATTATTTTATAAATCGGATAGTAAATGGATATTTGTAATTTTCTCCAGAATTTGCTTTGATCGCCGCTACTATACATAAAATTACATTGAC
>CAZZEB010000003.1:0-1899 GCA_964652495.1 uncultured Gammaproteobacteria bacterium | reverse complement strand
AATTAATAAGAATCCAATTAAGACTAACATCAAAATTGCTGAAATAATACTGTAAATCACTATACTGATCTGGAAATTAAGTGATTCTTTTGATTCTTCAACTACAAAAGGCATTGTATCTTTTTTTATTTGCCAGATAATTAATGGTACTAAAATTCCTCCAAAAGGAATTATGTAGCCGCTAAGACCACCTAAGTGAGCTAGTAGTGCCAATGTTTTTTCTTCTGATGAAATTGTCGCCATTATGTTTATTATCTAATAAAATTATAAATTTGTCATCATAGTAAGGATCTCTACATTTTAGACTTATAAGATTCTAAGAAAGTGCCCAATTTTTTTCTTAATCGTTGAATCGGATTGTCATAATATATCTCTCTAACTTTTATTTGCTTAGCAGGGAAAATTATTGATAAGGCTGGTTTAAGTAGAGAAATCCTTGTATGAGGAGAACAGGTAAAAACATCTAGATGAGCATATCGTTCTTCCGGCCAAGTATGCATCGCTACATGTGATTCTTCGACTACATCAACCATCGTTATTCCATGAGGTGAAAATTGATGCATAAATTGATTCACTACAGAGAGTCCTAACCTAGTGGTTAAATAATCCATATGTGACCGTAATTTCTCAGGATCAGTAATTAAACTGACATCATTTATGCCAATAATTTCACCAACCCGATGATCTTTATAAATTTTTTCTTTAGGCATTGCAACAAATATTATCATAATTATTTTTCGTGATTAATAGTTGTTATGCTAAAATCTGTCCATGTCATATATTGCTGATCTTCATATTCATTCACCTTTTGCTCAAGCATGTTCCCCGCAGTTAACAATTGATAACTTAGCCCTTTGGGCAGGCTACAAAGGAATTGATTTATTAGGGACAGGTGATTGTCTTCATCCTGAGTGGTTAAAGCAGATCAAACTGAAATTGCATGATAGAGGAGATGGTATCCATTACTTAAAAGAATCTGATCAATTAACAAAAAGTACTGGATTTATCTTAACAACAGAAGTTGCTTGTATCTATTCGCAATCTGGTAAATTACGACGAATTCATTTATTAGTTCTTTTACCTTCAATTCAAGCAGCCGAGAAATTATCTGAGAATCTAATACTCCGAAAAGCTAAATTGGCTTCAGATGGACGGCCAGTTTTAGGAATGTCAGTAGTCGATTTTTGCGATATTACTTTTAGTTCTTGTCCAAAAGCTATTGTTATCCCAGCCCATATCTGGACTCCATGGTTTGGTATGTATGGTGATAAGGGTGGCTTTGATTTCTTTGCAGAATGTTTTGGAAAATTTAGTTCTCAGATCTTTGCTGTCGAAACTGGAATCTCGAGTGACCCTCAAATGAATTGGCGCGTTCCAGATTTAGACGGTAAATCTATTGTCAGTTTTTCTGATCCACATTCACTTGCTCGTTTAGGACGCGAAGTTACTGAATTCGGCGGCCACCTAAGCTATGACGAGTTATATGATGATTTGCAAAATCAAAATATTGTTTCTACCACTGAGTTTTTTCCTGAAGAGGGGAAATATCATTATTCTGGTCATCGAAAATGTAATATGGTCCGGTCTCCTGAAGAAGTTAATAAATACGGAGAGGAGTGTCCAGTATGTCACAAAGGTTTGACTATCGGGGTTGCCCAGCGAATTGAAGAACTCGCCACTAGATCCATTGAATCTTTAGAACTTTTTGAAGAAAACGGTTTAACTAAGTCAAAGGCATTTAGCAAAAGACCAGGCTATCGCTCGCTAGTTCAGTTAGAAGAAGTTATTGCGCTCAGTTTAGGAGTTAGCGTAGCTAGTAAAAAAGTTCCCCAGCTTTATCAACAAATGGTAACCACCATCGGTCCAGAGTTAGATATTTTAACTCGCATCCCTTTCGAT
>CAZZEB010000002.1:12248-30141 GCA_964652495.1 uncultured Gammaproteobacteria bacterium | reverse complement strand
TTGGGGTGACCTTGGATTATTCTGCACCTTTGATTAAGGGGGGAGCAGGAATTAAGGGCAATCAGGCCGACTATTTGAACTTCAATAAGTAATTTGCGGGAAATAATTTAATTCGCGAAATAGCTTCGTTGATTCGCGAAACAAGCAATTTAGGCTCAAAAAAAACCGCACGTAGCGGTTTTTCTTGAATAACTAACTTAACAGCTAGCGGGAATATTTATATCAGAATTAGGGAAAAACCGTCAAGCGATACAAACTGTATCAAGGAGAGGAAGTGTCGGCAGCTATTAGTCAGCAGCTGGCAGCCAGGCGGGAAAAACAGGAGGTAGTGTTTAGAGTATATCTATCTAGTCAGCAGTCTGCAGTCTTCCGCTGACCGTCTACCGCCAGCAGTCAAATGTCATTGCGAGGAGTCTTAGACGAAGCAATCTTTGACTTTTGCGAATCACGGACTAACGAACCACGAATCTGCTAATAGTTAGTTGCTGGTTTACAATAGGCTGCTGTCTCTTGTATTCTGTTTCTGAACTATGATTTATATTGGAGCTGATCACCGCGGTTTTGAATTAAAACAAAAATTAGTGGCCCATTTAACAGCTGAGGGTTTAGCAGTACGGGACTTAGGAAATACTCACCATGATCCAGAAGATGATTACGTTGATTTTGCTTTAAAAGTAGCTGAGCAAGTTAAAAAAGACGAAGGAAGTAAGGGGATTTTAATTTGTGGTTCTGGTGTGGGCGTAGATATGGTGGCAAATAAAGTTTCAGGTATTCGATCAGCATTAGTGATTGATGCCGCGCGAGCAATCCAATCCAGACAACATGAAGATATCAATATTTTGAGTCTACCCGCTGATATTATTGATGAGGATAGAGCTCATCAGATTGTTATGGCTTATTTAACTACTGATTTTTCTGGGGAAGAGAGACATATGCGTCGATTAGAAAAAATGAAACAAGTTGAAGATAGAAAATTATAACCAATGGTTGAAATTATTCCTGGAGTATTAGCTACGAATGAATCTGAATACGCAGAGTTGTTAACTGCTTTAAATCAAGCTGAAATTTTAGAAGGGGGATGGTTGCAGTGGGATTTAATGGATGGTGTGTTTGTTGATAATAAAAGCGTTGACTTAGAATTAATGGATAAATACCCAACTGATTTTCAAATTGAAGCACAATTAATGGTGAGTGATCCTGAAGCTTGGTTTGAAAAGCTGATTACTATGGATGTAAAGAGAATTATTTTTCCGATCGAGATTTCGTCAGATATTAATTCCTTAATTCAAAAGCTAAAAGAAGCAGATATTGAAGTTGGAATTTCATTGAACCCAGAGACAGAGGTAGATAAGATTGCTGATTATATAAATGAAATTGATGAAGTGCTGGTAATGTCCGTTCATCCAGGGTTTGGAGGACAAGAATTTATTGATGATTCAATCAAAAAGGTTGCACAATTACGTCAAATGAATCAAGATGTAATTATCGGGGTTGATGGTGGTATATCACCGGATGTTGCCCCAAAGTTGGTTGCTGCTGGAGCTAATAATTTAGTAATAGGCTCGAAGCGATTAATAGAAAACGGAATTGATGAAACTTTGGAAAAATACTGGGAAATCCTCCAAGAAAAGAGCTGAAAAGAAAGTTCCACAGATCGAACGAGTGGCGGTTTTTGGCTACGCTGATGCAGGTGTACGCAGCGAACTATATAAAGATGTTCAAGAGGTTGGTCAGGCATTAGCTGAAGCTGGTTATGTAGTAGTGGATGGTGGTGGTCCTGGAGTGATGCGAGCTGCTACTGTTGGAGCTAAATTGGGTGGTGGTCAAGCGATCGCTGTTACCCTTTATCCGAAAGATATGACTCATTTTGAAGGTAGAGATCCTAAAAATGAATTTGATCGAGAGATTCGAACTAGCAATTATTTAGAAAGAACGCTGACTTTATTAAAAGAAGGCCAAGTTTATGTGATCTTTAATGGAGGTACAGGTACTATCTCAGAGTTTGCCATGGCTTGGGGAATGGCTAGATTATATTTTGGACATCATAAGCCATTACTTTTATACGGGAAATTTTGGAAAAAGATCATTCGTACTTTTAAAGAAAATATGTTGATTCGACCGGAAGAGATGAAAGTGTTTAAAATTGTGACTTCGGCGGATGAGGTTTTAGATGCGATTGAAGAATTTCAAAAAGAGATCGAACGAGGAGATCATGAACATGATCAGCTCTCGACGAGTGATTTTACACTTTAGTTTTTCTACTGGACTCTGTGAGTTAATCTCGGTACACTGATATTATGCAACTGCCTGTGCATGATATGGGATGGCTAATGGAAAAAGCCTACCTGATTCGCCAAGATATTATCAAAATGTTAGTTGAAGCTAAGTCTGGTCATTCGGCTGGCCCTTTAGGAACAACTGATATCTTCACTGCTTTATATTTCAATTTAATGAATATTCGTCCTGATGAACCTAATTGGGAAGACCGGGATCGATTTATTTTGTCTTGTGGACATATCTGTCCAGTTTTATACGCAACGATGGCTCATGCTGGATATTTTCCAGTTGAAGAGCTAAAAACTTTACGGAAATTTGGTTCAAGATTGCAAGGTCATCCACATCGTGAGGCTTTGCCAGGATTGGAAACAACTTCTGGTCCACTTGGATCAGGTTTATCTCAAGCTTGTGGGATGGCTTTGGCAGCTCGAATGGATAATAAAGCATGGCGAACTTATGTCGTCATGTCAGATGGCGAACAAGAAGAGGGTAATACCTGGGAGGCGGTGATGTTAGCGGGAAAGTATCGATTAAGTAATTTAACGGCGATTATGGACCGGAATAACATCCAGATTGATGGACACACTGAAGATGTTATGCCGCTAGAACCAGTTAAAGCCAAATATGAAGCATTTAATTGGCATGTGATCGAGGTTGATGGAAATAATATTGAAGCTGTGATAAATGCTGTTAACGAGGCAAAAGCGATTACAGATAAACCAACGTTGATTTTGGCGTATACGGTTCCGGGTAAGGGAGTGGATTTTATGGAGGGAAAGTTTGAATGGCATGGGAAACCACCTAATGCTGAAGAAGCTAAAAAAGCTCTTCATGAACTGAGAACTATGCAGGGACAAATTAGGAGTGAGCATGAGTAGCGTAATGGTTAGTAAACAGAAAATAATTGAGAAGGTAAGTATAAAATGATAAAAACAGATCAAAATTTAAATCCAAAACTATTCGAAGCCGATGTTGAGCAAGTTCCGTCGCGAAATGGTTTTGGTGAAGGCTTAGTGATTGCTGGTCAGGAAAATCCGAATGTAGTAGCCCTTTGTGCTGATTTAACTGAATCCACTCGAATGGAGGGCTTTAAGAAAGAATTTCCGGAGAGATTTATTGAAATTGGAGTAGCTGAGCAAAACTTAGTAACAGTTGGTTCAGGCTTAGCAGCGGCAGGCAAAATACCGTTTGTGTCATCTTATGCGACCTTTAGTCCTGGTCGAAATTGGGAGCAGATTCGGACAACTGTTTGTTATAACAATCAGCCAGTAAAGATAGTTGGTTCTCATGCTGGGATATCGGTTGGTCCAGATGGAGCGACTCATCAAGCACTGGAAGATATGGCAATTATGCGGGCTTTACCAAATATGGTGGTAATTTGTCCAGCTGATTCAATTGAAGCTAGAAAAGCAACTGTGGCGATGGCTAAGACTAAGAATCCAACTTATATCCGATTATCTCGGGATAAAGTTCCGGTAGTTACAACTGAAGAATCGCCTTTTGAAATAGGTAAAGCTGAAGTTTTGACTGAAGGTAAAGATTTAACAATTATTGCCTGCGGCCAGATGGTTTTCTTTGCTTTACAAGCAGCTAAACAATTATCAGAACATAAGATTGGAGCTCGGGTGATTAATTGTCATACTATTAAGCCGTTAGATCAAAAGACAATCTTAGCGGCTGCTGATGAAACTGGGGCAATTGTGACAGTGGAAGAACATCAAGTTTTGGCTGGATTAGGGGGTGCTGTGGCAGAGCTCGTTAGTCAGCACTATCCTGTACCAATGAAATTAGTTGGAATTCAGGATCACTATGGAGAGAGTGGAGAACCTGCTGAATTATTAGAAAAATTTGGTTTAAGTACTGCTGGGATTATTAAGGCGGTTACAGCTGTGTTGCGAATGAAAAAATCTTAAAGAATTTCACCTTCAATAATTTTATTTTTAGTTAAATGTTTTTCCAATATTTTGATGTTTTTGCTATTAGCGTGATAAAAGAAGTCGCTGGTATCACCGATAAAAGGAATTAATCCTAAAAGAAAATCTAGTGCTAAATTAATGATCATTTGAACTAACCTAACGATTGGTAGTTGAGATTGATAGCCGATCCAGAGAATATAGCTACCGAGCAACAAGCTAATAATGTCTCCGAATCCGGGGATTAAACCAATGATTGGATCTAAACCAAACTTTATCCCTAAAAAATTGAATTGACTATCTAAGATATTTGCTAACCGTGATGCACGACTATAGTGTTGATGAGTTGTCATAGGTGTATTTTACATTAATATATGTATGATTTGTGAAAGATTTGATTGACATCTGGTGGCTGTTTGTTATATCAATAAGGACATGCCAACCAAAATCATCAAAGAAACTGAAACCGCACCAGTGATTTTGCCTCCAGTTTATAAAGAAAATAATAATCCTAACAATGCTTGGGCGATCTTGGTGGGCGCTGTAATTATCTCTATTGCGATCTTAATTCATGGTGGTTATATCAGAATTAAGGGTTTTTCTAGTACTTCCACTGCTAAAGTTACTCCAACTGTAACGAATACGGTTGAGACAGGTACTACTGGTGATCCAACTGCTAATGTCATTAATTTGGCAGGTCAAATTGGCTTTAACGCTGATCAGATAGCTAGTTGTATCAGTGATGGTAAATATAAAGATGAAATTACTAAAGATATAGCTGATGCTTCTAGTGCAGGTGCTTCAGCCACTCCAAGTTTCTTAGTTGGAACTTCAACTAGTAATGGAACTATTACAGGTCATAAGATTATTGGAGCTCATCCGTATTCCACTTTTAAAGCAGCAATCGATGCTTTGATTAATGGACAAGCAGTTCCAACTATTGCTGGATCTGATCCAGCTGATAGTGGTACTGCTCAAGTATCTGTTGACGATGATCCTGTTTTAGGATCAGCTAATGCTCCTGTAACTTTGATTGAATTTTCAGATTATGAATGTCCTTTCTGTAAACGCCATTATAGTGAGACCTATCCACAACTAAAGAAAGATTATATTGATACTGGTAAAGTGAAATTAGTTTTTCGTGATTTACCATTATCATTCCATGATCCAGTAGCAACTATTGAAGCTGAAGCAGCTAATTGTGCACGAGAACAAGGGGGAGATGAAGCATACTGGAAGATGCATGATGCGATTTTTACTAACACCAAATCTAATGGTGAAGGGGTTTAGGATCGCTCCTTCTTGAAGAAAAAAGACGCTCGACTGTATAAACTTCCCTCTTCTGTTCGTTTTGCAATAAGCTAAATTAGGCATAGTATTTATTCAGGCAAAACTCTCAAGACTTTTTCGATTCAAGAACTCGCTTAGTAATTAAGAGAGAGTATGAACTTATATCAAGTTTAGGTTACTATTAAGATATGTTAGATCTGATCTCCATTGGTGATAGTGTGGTGGATACTTATATTCCGTTAGAAGAAGCCACTCATACTGAAGTGGATGGAGTTGAGATGTTGGCAGTGCGGGCTGGTAGCAAAGTTCCAGTTGGAATTTCTCAGTCGATGGTGGGAGGAAATGCCGCCAATAATGCTGTTGGAGCTGCTAGATTAAACCTAAAAACAGCTATTTACACTAATGTAGGTAATAAAGATGATGATCAATACGATGATCGAATTAAGGAAAAGCTCAAAAAAGAGGGGGTAGATATTCGTTATGTGGTGGAATCTCCAGATCTGGCTTCAAATCATAATGTGATATTAAGTTATAAGGGTCAAAGGACGATTTTGATTCATCATCAAGAATGGCAGTTTCAGTTACCTGATTTAGAACAGACTAAATGGGTCTATTTAACCTCGATGGCGCCGAGCTATGTTAAAAGTAACGTAATTGAGCAGATCTTAAATTATATTGAACGGAATCGCGCAAAGTTAATTTATCAGCCGGGGACATTTCAACTCCGTCAGGGGAAGCAAAAAAATGCTCGGCTGTTATCTCTGGCTCAATTAGTAGTAATGAATAAAGAAGAATCTACTGAATTTCTCGGTTATCAAGCTGGAGAAGAGATTGAGATTAAGCGGTTATTAACAGAGTTAGTTAATCTAGGTCCTCATTCTGTAATAATTACTGATGGAGCGAATGGTTCTTATGGAGTTAGTCATGATCAATATTGGCATTTGTCGACGTTCCCAACTGAGGTAGTAGAAGTAACTGGTGCTGGAGATGCTTATGCAACTGGGGTCACTGCTAGTTTAATTTATGGGAATGATTTGGCTGAAGCTATGCGTTGGGGGGCTGCCAATAGTGCATCAGTTGTTAAACAATTTGGAGCTCAGGCGGGTTTATTAAATTATGATCAGATACAAAAAGTTTTGAGTGAGAATAAGAAATTAAAACCTACTGAGATTTAATATAATTTCTCCTGACTTGTTTTGTCTACATAGAGTAGATATCATGAATATATGACTGCCCGAGAATGGTTACAAAAAGCTAAAGATGAGCATTTTGCGATCGGTGCCTTTAATGTAGCTAATTTAGAAACTTTTAAAGCCGTGGCTCAGGCTGCAGCTAATAAGAAATCTCCGGTAATTGTTGAATCTTCACCTGGTGAAACTGGTTTTATGTGGTCGGAAAATATTAAAGCTCTGGCAAATAATTATTCAGCGGCTCTCAATGTGCCGATTTTAGTCAACTTAGATCATTCTCTAAAATATGAAGATTGCGAAGATGCGGCAAATAAAGGTTTTGAGTTGATTCATTATGATGGTTCGAAATTACCCGTTGAAGAAAATTTGGTGACATTAAAGCGAGTGGTGGAGTTGGCACATTCAAAAGGTTTAACTTGTGAAGGTGAATTAGATCACATCGGTGGCTCTTCAGAAATTCATAAAGGATCTGCCGCTGATGTAGCTGGAGAAGTAGTCAAAACAGATCCAGAAAAAGCGGCTTGGTTTGTTAAAGAATCGGGAATCGATATCTTTGCGGCTTTTGTAGGAAACGTGCATGGACTTTATTTAGGGGGAGAAAAGCATATCGATGTGAATTTAGTAAAATTAATTGCTGATTCAACGGGTGCATTTTTGTCATTACATGGAAGCTCTGGAATTGCAGATGATGAGGTGGCAGCAGCTATCCAAAATGGTATTGTTAAGGTTAATATGAATTCTGAGATGAGGAAAGCTTATCGAGATTCATTTATTCAGGTGATGAACGATAATCCTGATGAATATGCCATGTATAAATTAATGCCAACTGTAGTTGATGCTGTCCAAGCTGTTGTTGAACAACGAATTGATGTCTTAGGTTCTGCTGGAAAAATTTAATTGATTCAAAATCTTCTCTGAAGTATTTTATTTAAAGTAAAAACTAGCGATTCTCCAGGTTGCTACAAGCGATCTTAATTCCCTCTGAGAAGGTTGGATAAGCATGTAACATATCAGCAATAATTCCGGCTTTAACTTTCATCCGAATTGCTAAAGCTATTTCATGAATCATTTCCCCAGCATGTGGAGCAACGATGGCACCACCAATAATAACTTCGTTTTTGTCAGTAATAACTTTGACGAAACCGTTAAAATCATTTGAAGTATTGGCTCGACCCAGCATGGAGATGGCAGCCATGCCGACTTTAATTTTCAATTGACTGACTTTAGCTTGGGTTTCTGATAATCCTACTGATGCTACTTCTGGATTAGTGAAGACACAACGAGGAACAACTGAATAATCTGGTTTAATTGGAGAATGAGTAAACATATTATTAACAGCGATATAACTTTGATAATATCCGGTGTGAGTAAATAAATATGGTCCAACAATATCACCGGCAGCAAAGATATGTGGGACGTTCGTTTGTAACCAAGGGTTAACCTCTAAACGGCCATCTTTGACTTTTAAGCCGGCAGCTTCTGGATTAAAATTAAGATTAGCTCTTTTACCAGTAGCAACTAAAATTTCTTCAACATCAATTGATTCAGTGTGCTGGCCATGTTGGAAGTGGACTCTCTTGAGTGTTCCATGCTTTTCAACTTTTGTGACTTTGATATTAGTTAAGACTTTAATACCTTTTTCTTCAAAGAGTGCTTGGACTAAATCTGAGACCTCAAAATCTTCTTTAGCAATTAATTTAGGTAGAGTATCAGCTAATGTGACTTGACAGCCAAAGCTAGCAAAGACTTGGCTAAATTCACAACCAATCGGGCCACCGCCTAAGATAAATATAGATTTTGGTAGTTTAGTGAAATCAACTGCTTGATGAAATGTAATGTAACCAGTTTCTTTTAGACCCTCGACTGGAGGAATAAAAACATCAGAGCCAGTAGCAATTAAGAACTTACTAGCTGAATACTTTTGACCACCTGCTTCGACCATATGACCTGAAACAAAGGTGGCTTTTTCGCGAATTAAATGGATATGATCTTCACGAAATGATTCAGCCCCGTGAGCAGCACCGGTTCGGGAGACTACTAAATCTTTCCATTGTTTAACTTTGGCGTAATCAAATTTAACATCAGAAATTTTGATACCATAATCTGAGGCGTTTTTAGCAGTGTTATAAACATCTGCTGAATGGAGAAGTGCTTTTGTGGGAACACAGGCCCAATTTGGACACTCACCACCGATATCACCCATTTCAAATAGAGCAACTTTTTTATTCATAGCAGTGGCATAATGGGCGCCAACGCTACCGCCTGCTCCTGAACCAATAATTATTAAATCGTAATCGTATTTTTTTGACATATATTTAATTTATATCGTAATGATTAGCATACATATAAGCGGCTTCAGGATGGAAAGATTCAAGTTCTTGATGGGCTTTTTCATAAATAGTTGATGAGTTAACTTCATTTTGATTTTGGAGTTGATCAATAACATTTTGCATAACTTTAAGAGAGATTAATTCAGCTTCTTCTTCAGACATTCTGAGTGTAGTGCAAGCTGCATAGACACTAGCGTAAAGTTTACGTTGATCAAATTTTTCGGTGTGGCCTTTTCTTTTTACAATTAACATAAATACTCACAGGAGAGAGAACTCTTTGAGGGAGTTTTCTCCCCCGTGCGCGCCTTATCAGGCTAACGTCCCCCTCTTTCCTTTGTTGGTTTTTGACTAGCAAAGCTAGATCAAAGACTTATTTTAAAAGCCAATTTATAGCTTTTTTAACCAAAATTAATCGTTCCGTTAGCGATTAGAATGAGTAACCAACCGAGTGCGATTAACATGAATCCGATAGCAAAACGCATGTAACCTTTATTATTTTGTTTCCATTGTTTGATGCTACTGACTTTAGTTCCGGCAGCAACGAGTAACAAGATAATAATTAATGGTGCGACGAAGATTACGTTATAGAGAAGTAATAGTAGAAAAGCGTAGAAATTAAAGTTTAATGACAACATGGTGATGATAGCCAAATATGGAGCACCAGTACATGGAAGCTCGACTGCGGCGATAAAACATCCGAGTAAGATTACTCCACCAGTAGTGATGTTTTGAGAGAACTGATGAATTTTCTCAGCAAAATAAGGTGGTATTTGTAATGAAAATCCTTTGCCATACCAATAGAAATCTTTGATCTCTAATAATCCTGCCAAGATAACGAAAGCCCCAACAATTAAAGCTAGATATTCTGAAACATATAGAGGAACTTTTGATAAAAAGTATACTAAGCCAAGTCCAGCTAATAAGTAAGTGAAGAAAATAGCAAAGATATATAAACTACCAAGAGTTAATAATTTTCGGACACTGCCTTTCCCACCTAATACAACTGAGACCATTAAAATTAACACACCAATAGCACATGGATTTACTGAATCAATGGCAGCTGAAATAATAACTACGGATAATGTTGGTACATCAATTTGCATGATTAATCTCCTTTCCTAACTTTATGAATTTGTTCAGCAACTTTGAAACTGCGGCACAATTTATCAGTTTTATCTTTAGGACTATCTAACTCAATGATGACACAATCACCAGGGGGAACAACACTCTCTGCTGATATGATGTAGCCGGGAAGATCAGTTAACTTTTCTTGTTTATAAGCACCGTCAGTAACTTTATAGACAAATCCTTGGAGTTGAGCAGTTTGGCCATTGGGACAAGTGTCACCTGATTTTAAGGTGATTAAACCATCATTACTTGGGAAAATTAACTGGTCATTAGATAAGTTACCGCCAACTACTTTCAAGAATTTTCCTAAGCTAGCATCAGTTTTGTGAACAACAACTCCTTCAAGATGTATTCTTTTATCATTATGTTCATGGAGTGTGGCGGTTCCAACTTTATTTTCCCACCAATTTGCTGGATCGATTAACTCTAATTCTTGACCACAACTCCATACTTCAAAATCTGTATGCCAGTGAACTGGTCCCTTAGAATCTGAAATGACATTTAAGTAAACAGTGCTGCCGGATAAATAGACTGTAGAGCCAATGGTTATAAAACACATTAATCCAAATAATAGAGTCTTAGCTATTTTAGAAGGTTTTTTGATAATTAAGGAGATAGCGGCGAGAATGGTGAGTAATAAACTGGAAACCCCAACCACAATCCAACTATAGTTAGCCAATACTTGTTCTAAATCAACATATTCAACAGCGGGTTCCATGGCAGTAGATTCATCATAACTGGATATTTATCACCAATGCAAGTGTGAGTTAAGCAAACTGTAACTATATTATAGTTGTGATATTAATTTAGCAAAATTCGCAGGTTTTAGCTTTTTTCTTAGCCGCTTTGTTGATCTTAGCTGGCTTAGCTGCGCCTTTTGTTTTTTTGTTTTTTGAGCCAAATGGACTCAATCCAAATATTCCCATACTTAAATTTAAGTACATCTAGTAATCTGCTGTCAACTATCGAGGTTGTTAACTTGCAGTGCTTGCTTAGAAGTGGGATATTTAATCTATGACTACTGCCCAGTCGGACCAAGCTTTATATCAGTTGGATTCAGAAGCTGTTTTAAAAGAATTAAATTCTTCAATGGCTGGTTTATCGATGTCACAGGTTGAGGAGCGACTCAAAACTAATGGATTGAATCAGTTAACTCAAAAAAAGAAGTTATCTGCTTGGTCGATGTATATCGAACAATTTAAAAATACATTAACTCTAATTTTAATTGCAGCAGCCGGGCTAATTTTATTTATCTATTTGTTTGGGGGACATGATCAATCAGATTTAATTGAAGCAGCTTTAATATTATCGATTGTTTTTCTAATTACTTTTATGGGGTTTATTCAGGAATTCAAAGCTGAAAAATCGATCGAAAGTTTAAAGAAATTATTAGCATATAAAGCTAAAGTTCGACGAGATAATCACGAACAAGAAATTGATGTTTCACAGCTAGTGCCAGGTGATATTGTTATTTTAGAAGAGGGCACAAAAGTTCCAGCAGATTTAAGGCTATTAGAAGTTTATTCTCTTACTATTAATGAAGCATCATTAACAGGAGAGTCCTCCCCAGCATCAAAAAAGAGTCAACCGTTAACTGGACAATTACAAATTAACGATCAAAAGAATATGGCATTTTCAGGAACAGCTGTTTCATCGGGGAGAGCAGTGGCAGTTGTAGTTGCTACTGGTGATAAAACTGAGATTGGTAAAATTGCTGGATATATAAACGATACACCTGAGGAATCAACTCCGATTCAAAAAAGATTAGACACTATTGGAAAAATGTTGGGCTACATTATTTTAGGAATTTGTGCAGTGGTTTTTGTGTTTATTATGTTTTTTGCTAGTGAATACGTTAGTCTGCCAATTTTTCAAAGAGTAATTCATTCATTTATTGCTGCAGTGGCATTGGCTGTGGCAGCTATTCCCGAAGGGTTGCCTGCGGTGGTCACTATTTCATTAGCTTTAGGTACACAAAGAATGTTAAAGCAAAATGCATTAGTTCGAAAATTAAATTCAGTCGAGACTCTTGGATCTGTTGATGTTATTTGCTCTGATAAAACTGGAACTTTAACAAAAGGTGAAATGACAGTTCGCCAAATGTATATCAATAATCAACTATATACAGTAACCGGCACTGGTTATGAAACTGTTGGCGAATTTCAACTTGATGGTAAAACAGTAAATTCTGACTCACTCAAACAATTATTAGAGATTGGTTTGGCTTGTAATAATGCTGATGTTATTAACAATGGTATTCTGGGTGATCCTACAGAGGGAGCTTTGATTGTTGCTGCAAAGAAAGCTCAGTTAGAATCTAAATTTAATCGATTATTAGAAATTCCATTTAGTTCCGAGAGAAAGATGATGTCAGTAGTTGTGGAGAAAGATAATAAATATTGGTTGTATACCAAGGGTGCGGTTGAAATAGTTTTAACTAAAGCTTCTAAGTTGTCATTGTCTGGTAAAGAATCTGAATTATCAAAACAATCTATAGATCAGATTTTAGAACAAACTCATCAGATGTCGACTCAAGCTTTGAGAACATTAGGTTTTGGATATCGAGAAATTTCTAAAGCGGAACTTGATGGAGCCAAAGAAGATCCGACTAAATTAGAAAATAATTTAGTTTTTGTCGGGATTCAAGGAATGATCGATCCGCCTCGTGTTGAAGTAGCTGAATTGGTAAAGCAATGTCATCAATCAGGAATAAAAGTGGTAATGATTACTGGTGATCATATCGATACTGCTAAAGCAGTAGCCAATGAGATTGGAATAGTTGGCGAAGCTTTGACTGGGGAACAACTAGATAAATTATCTGATGAAGAATTAATTAAAAAAGCGGAGCAAGTAGTGATTTATGCTCGAGTAAATCCTGCATTTAAAATGAAAATTGTTAATGCTTTAAAGCAAAATGGTCATATCGTAGCGATGACAGGTGATGGGGTTAATGATGCTCCAGCGTTGAAAAAAGCAGATATTGGAATTGCCATGGGGATTACAGGTACGGATGTGGCTAAAGAAGCTTCTGATATGGTGTTGATGGATGATCACTTCTCAACAATTGTTAAAGCTATTCAGGAAGGTAGAGGGATTTTTCAGAATATCAGAAAATTCGTTAACTATTTATTGTCATGCAATATAGGTGAAGTATTTTTGGTCTTTTTTGCAGTGATTTTATTTAAGGAATTGCCATTGAGCGCGACGATGTTGTTGTGGGTAAACGTAGTAACTGATGGGTTACCAGCGATCGCCTTAGGACTTGATCCTGCTGGAAAAGATATTATGAAGCAATCTCCGAAACAATTTCAAACAGATATTGTTTCTAAGAGAATGTGGTTAGATATGGTGATTTTTGGTATTTTAATGACCGTCGTAGTGTTGTTTATATATTGGATTAATTTGCCAGCTGGAGTAGAAGAAGCTAAAGCAGCAGCATTTACCACCTTAGTTGTTCTAGAGATGGTGCGGTTATTCTTGATTCGGTCTGAGTTTAAGACTAAGTTTTGGTCCAATCACTGGTTGCTTTTGGCAGTAATAGGAACGATTGTATTACAAGTGGTGCTAATTTATGTTCCTTGGATTGCTCAATTATTTGAGATTAGACATTTTGATTCAATTAATTGGTTGTATATTTCAGTAGGGAGTATCTTAATGTGGATTGTTTTTAAAGCAGTTGAAGGATTATTAAATGAGTTTAGAATATTGACTGATAGTAAAGATTCACCTAACCCTGTGATTACTAGTAAGGGATTTCATTAGATATGAGTAGCTATTAGGTAGCAGCTGTTAGCCGGCAGCAGTCCGATATGTTATAAGCAATTATTATATAGATTCCAAGTTGTGCTTCGACAATCTCAGCACAAGTGTCCAGAATGATAAATCAAAAGGATTGCTTTGGAAATTGTAGAGGTCGGACAATAGTGAATTTACAAATTTTTGCCGTTGGCAAATAACCATAATTTGTCCCGACTATTAAAGTGAGGTCGCTCACTTTAATTCGCAATGACGATCTTTAACCTGCGTCATGTCGTAACATTGGTACTATGTTTACGGAAGCATGATTCATTATCTAAATAATAGTTAGTACCTTTTAATGGACGAAGACCTTAGTTCCTGGATTGCTATCAGTTGCTTTAGCTACGTTACTATCGCTTGGGACAACCGGGCCAGTCCACTCAAATAGCTGAGCTACCTGACTTAATGGTGCGTTAACGCAGCCATGCGACATTGGTTGGCCAAAATTGTTATGCCAGTATGCGCCGTGAACAGCAAAACCTTTATAAAAGAACATATTGTGAGGCACATTAGGTAAGTTGTAATAAGTACCTAACTCTTTTGATCCCCCAGACATTCTTTGATTACGAGTTTTATACCAGATGTAATACGTGCCTTTTGGTGTTGGATACCACTTACCGGAGGAGATCGGAAATTCCATCACTATATTGCTACCTTCCCAAGCCCGGAGCATTTGGGTACTGAGTGAAACTTCTATCCATTTTTCTTCACCATTAGAATTAGTAGTACCTAAAACTTGTCCATCTAATATAGGATGAATGTTTGCTTGGGCAAGAGATGTTTTTGGATAGTCGACAGTTTCACCTTCAAAAATTGCTGAGGTAGCACTTTCATCAAATTCGCCGTTACCAGCTAAAATGTTATCAACATTACAGCAAGATTCAGTATTATCACCAGCTAATCCTAATTTGTAAGCTAATTCTCGTCGAACTGGGAGGTAACTAAGGACCGCAACAACCACGACAACAATAGCGATGATGGGCAGATATCGCAACATAAATTAATTGTGAGGCTATAGCAAATTTCAGTCAAGAGGGCGAAGTGAAAATATTGTATTATGTGGGATGGAAATGCGTTATTTTTTGCTATTAATTACATTAATTATTCTGGCGATTGGGGTTTCCATTGGATATCTTACTCTTCAAATTAAACCATTACCGATGGTCATGCCGATGGTAGCTGCCAAAAGTTTACCAATTGAGAATCTATGGTTACCAGCTGATGAGTCTGGTAATTATCCTAAACTAGGTTTAACTGCTCAGGCTGCTTTAGCGGTCGATGCTCAAACAGGACAGATTTTATACGATGTCAAATCTTCAGAGAAAATGAAGATTGCATCATTAACTAAGATTATGACGGCGATAGTTACTTTAGAGAATAGAGATTGGGGGGATAGATTATACGTTTCGAATCGAGCAGCAGAGATGGAACCCGATAAAATGTTATTAATTGCCGGTGAAACTTTAACTGTTGAAGAGTTGATGCAGGGCTTATTTTTAGTGTCAGCAAATGATGCAGCGGAAGTTTTTGCAGAAACAGTAACTGGTGATCGGGACCAGTTTATTAAATTAATGAACCAAAAAGCTTTAAGTATCGGTATGAAAAATTCGTTATTTGTGAATCCAAGTGGTTTAGAGGAGGATAATCGAGATTATTATTCTAGTGCATATGATGTAGCAGTGATGACAAGATATGCGATTCATAAATGGCCAAAGCTATTATCTATAACTTCTCAACCCCATATTCAAATTCCGGCAACTGCAGATCATCAAGATTATGATCTTTATAGTGGAATTAATTTACTAACAACTTATCCAGGAGTAGTTGGATTTAAAACAGGATATACGCCGGAAGCTGGTTTAACTTTATCAAGTGTGGCAATGAAAAATGGGCATCAAATTATTGTTGTTTTGTTGGGATCTGAGAATCGGAGGGAAGACGCTAAGATTTTATTGGATTACGCTTTTAAAAAATTGGGGAGTTAAAAATGATTTGGTTATTTTTTGAATTAACTGTAATTGCCTTTGTATTTTTGTTAATATTTTGCGCTTTAATGGTAGTGATTTTGGGCTTATTAGCAGAATTTTGGGGTGCGCCTTTTGTACCGTCTAACTACCCAGAGATGAAAGCGGCTTTAGAATTGGCCAAAATAAAAAAGGGTGAAAAATTTGTCGATTTAGGAAGTGGGGAAGGATCTGTTGTTCGATGGGCAGCTAAATATTATCAAGCAGTAGCAATTGGTTATGAGATTCATCCAATGTTAGTTGGTTATTCGCGCTTTGTTAGTTGGATCCAAAACTTAAAAAAAACTAATTTTTACAATCGAAATTTATTTAGCGCAGACATATCTGATGTTCATGTACTTTATTTATTTTTGTTGCCCAAAACATTGGCCAAATTAAAAAATAAATTAGAGAGGGAGTTACCTAAAGGAACAAGAGTTATTGCACATGGATTTAAAATACCAGGGTGGGATAAGAAATTGAAAACAAAAATCGATCGAAAATTATTTCCCACTTACCTTTACATCAGATAACTATATTTATTGTAACTACTTTACATAGGAAAGTAATTAGAGTTTAATAACAACATGACTTGGGACAAACTAGCACAACTAGAACAAATTGATAAAACGATTGCTGCTTTAAAAGAAAATGGTATTAATGCTGAGTTAGTAGCTAATGGATCAGCTGCTAAATCTAGAGTTTTAGAATTACTTCCTAAAGATGCTGAAGTTATGACAATGACATCTATTACTTTAGAGACTACTGGAATTGCTGAGGCTATTAATGAATCAACTGATTATACTTTAGCTCGAAATAAAATTAATTCATTAGATGCTGAAAAAGAGCTTAGTCAAAGATTGAAAATTGGTGCTGCTCCGGATTATGTTGTTGGAAGTGTTCATGCGGTTACCGAAGATGGGAAAGTAGTTGTGGCTTCAAATACCGGTAGTCAATTGCCAGCATATGCTTATGGATCTCAAAATGTTATTTGGGTAGTTGGAACCCAAAAAATAGTTGCAGATTTGGATGCAGCTTTTAATAGAATTAATGAACATGTTTTACCTTTAGAATCTGACCGTGCAAGAAAAGCTTATGGAGTAGAAGGTAGTTATGTCTCGAAGTTACTTATATTTAATAAGGAAGTAAATCCAAATCGAATCAGAATAATATTTGTAAACGAAAACTTAGGTTTTTAAAGAATATTTTTGTAAATCCAATTCCACCTCTCGACTTTTCTACTAAATAAGTATATATATCTATCTATGATTTTTGAGAGCTATCTAGATAGGAAATTAAAACTTCCTGATTTCTCAGCATTTGAAAGTTTAGTTATTGATCCAAAAACTGTGGAGAGATTACTTAATCAGATTGGTGATTATGATCCGGAATTATTGAGTCATTGTTTGCGGGTTGGTGATTTGGCGAGTAGATCTAGTCATCACTTGCCTTTACCTTGGAGAAGATCTATTACAACTGCAGCATTGTTACATGATATTGGTAAAACTTATATACCTAAATCTATTACGGCTGGCGATTCTACATTAACTGATGATCAGTGGGTGATGATGAAAGACCATGTTTCAATCGGTGCTGATATCGTTTGGCGAGAAATTGGGAACAGACCTATTCGCTATTTAGTCGGATGGCATCATGTCCATCAACAAAGTGCATACCCATTTGATTATGAGAAAGTTATGAAAACAAAGAATCCAGCTAGACGAGAATCTCATATTTGGCGAGCATCGAAAATATTGGCTGGTTGTGATCAAGTTGACGCATTACTTTCACCAAGGAGTTATAAACAAGCATGGAGTTTTGAAACTGTAGTTAACAAATTGGTAGAAAACGGTTTTAGCCTAGAGGAGTCAATTAGGTATACCAAATTAGGAGCTGAGCTACATTCCGGATTAAGAAACAATTAGTTTAGCTTTAACAACAAACCGAGTCTCACTAAACCAGCC
>CAZZEB010000002.1:228-12238 GCA_964652495.1 uncultured Gammaproteobacteria bacterium | reverse complement strand
GTAAAAATTGTTAATTGGGAATCTTCAGTAGGTTGTAAAACCTCTACTTTATTTGGGTGAACAGTTTGAGTTGATTCAATTTGGTAGATGAGTGTTTTTCCGTTGGTAGCTGTTATTTCGATCTGATCACCAACTTTTGAGTGTGGGAGTTGAGCAAAGACTTCAGTATTATTATGACCATATATAACAGCATTACCTTTTTCTCCAACTGTTCCAGAGCCATAAAGATACATTGCTCTGTCGGTAGTTAAATCCCATTCTGATTGTCTGTAATGACCGATTTGAATCGGAACCTTTATATTGAGTTTGTTAATTTTGACATTAGTAGGGTAAACCGCGGCAATTGGTGTGTCGGTATTGCCGATCACAATTTGAGAATAATTCGGAATTAATAAAGCATTAATAAAAACTAATGAGCCGAGAATTATAAATAACCAGCCAGTTAATCTTTTAGATTTTAACTGAGATTTATTTTGTTGAGGTTTTGATTTTGAGTAACCCATAAGCAGTTAGAGATAACCCAAATAAGCCTAAAACGAAGTTTAGAGCTTGATTACTGCCGGTTGGAGCTAATGTTGAGATTCCTAAAACTTCACCACCACCAACTCGAGTTCCAATGGTATTTTGAACTTCATTTTGGAGACATATTTCATTTGATAAATCACCTGGTTGGCAATGGTTGGTAGCTCGAATAACGAAACAATAGTTTGAATTTGGATCTAAACTACCAATATTGATATTGTCAGTATTACCTGTTGGATTAACACCATAAAGATAATTACCCTTTGATGGTCCATAGGAAACAACGTAGTTATTAGCATTAACAACCTGATTCCATTTGATATTTACTGTAGTGCTATTAATTTTATTAACTGAAACTAGTTGGGGAGTTTTTGGCTTTTCATCTGTACAAACTGGTGCACCTCCGCCATTTCCACCACCATTGTTAGTTGAAGGAGTCGGTGTTGGTGTGGGATTTGGTGTTGTATTTGGTCCACAAGAAAATTCGGTATTTCGAGCAAGATAAACAACAGGCTCTAAATCAAAATCGGCACCGTTTGCAACATAAATCCAACCTTGATTAATTAAGTCATTTCTTTGTTGCTCTGTTAGATCGTTAGCTTTTAGCCAATTAGTTTGAATCCCATTAGTGCCTGTTTCAGGACAGAAGCATTGCATGTAATTGCCGTTTCCTAAATTGAACACTGAATCAGAACCTGATTGAAGAACTGGATTTCCGACGATCCAGTGTAAACCTATTGGGTAACTAACTTTTAGAGTGCCAGCTGGCCCTGGGCATGCTGGGAAATTATTAGCATCAGCAAACGAGGCAATAATTAAAGTTGGAGTGACTAATGTAATGGCAATCACTGCTAATGTCAGAAATAAACTTCTCATATCTTATAGGGTGTAACATTGGCAGTGATGAGCTTTATATCATATAACTTATAGTTGAGTCAATACAGTATAAAATTTAATAGCATATACCGTCATTTTGGGGGTAGTAAATCCCACATAGAATATGATACTATAAGACTTATATTTTTAATCCTAGAGATATATGAATAAAAATAATCTTGATATTAGTATTATTGTTCCGGTACTCAATGAGCAAAATAATGTTTTGTCGTTAGTCCAAAGAATTGATGTCGCTTTAACCAAGGCAAAATTAGGCTACGAGATTATATTTGTTGATGATGGATCAACAGATAAAACATTAGCGAACGTAAATAAACTTGCTTCACACTATCCAGTTAAAGGTATTAAAAAAGAAGGAAAGATTGGAAAAGCTTATTCAATATTAGAAGGAGCGAATGTAGCTAAAGCTGATTGGGTAGTCATGATCGATGGAGATTTACAGTATCCCCCAGAGGCAATTCCTCAAATGTGGCAATTAGCTCAAACTGAAAATCATGGTGTTGTAGTTGGAAAAAGAATAAGTCAGGGAAATTCACCACTTCGTCGATTAATGAGTCATAGCTTTAAAAAGCTGTTTGGCGGAGCATTATTCGGCTTGAATTGTGATATTCAGTCAGGACTTAAGTTATTTAGAAAAGAATTTATCGAACATATTGATATCGAAGATTTAAGTGGTTGGTCAATAGATCTTCCTTTATTAAAGATTTCTCAAGAATGGGGATTCACTATTGGTGAAGTCCCAATTGAATTTCATAAGAGATTATCGGGGGACTCCAAGATAAGTGTTTTGAAATCATCTTATGAAATTGGGACTAGGGCGTTGAAACTTAAATTAAAGGGTTCAACTGCTATCTCCTTAAAACCAACTGAAGGTAAAGGTATGTTAGGTGCAGGGGTGATGATGAAGGGTAAAAAATATGTTTCTCATACTACTTTATCTCCTCATAAAACCGCCATGATCACTTTTAGCCAAGGACAAATAATCTTCTTTTCATTAGTAGGGTTAATTCTAATTATAGGGTTAGTTAGTAACTTCTTATTAACGTTACAGATTGTAGTGGGAGCATTAAGTGTCGTTTACTTTTTAGATTTTATTTGGTCATTTTTATTAACTTACCGAAGTTTGCATGATTCTCCGGAAATTAAGATTTCTGATGAAGAAGTTGATATATTGAATGAGCGTGAACTACCTATATATACAATTTTGTGTCCGCTATATAAAGAAGCTCATGTTTTACCTCATTTTCTTGAATCAATTTCTCAATTAGATTGGCCAAAGAATAAATTAGATGTTCAACTTTTATTAGAAGAAGATGATCAAACCACGATTGATGTAGCTCGTGGAATGGATTTACCAAATTATGTTCATATTATCGTTGTTCCAAATTCACAACCAAAAACTAAGCCCAAAGCTTGTAATTATGGTTTAGCTCATGCAAAAGGAGAGTACTTAGTCATTTATGATGCTGAAGATAAACCAGATCCCAAACAGTTGAAAAAAGCTTATTTATCTTTCCAACAAGTTGGACCAAAAGTTGTTTGTTTACAAGCTAAATTAAATTATTACAATCCTCATCAAAACTTATTAACTCGATTGTTTACAGCTGAATATTCTTTATGGTTTGACTTGAATTTACCTTCCTTGCAATCAGTTAATACCACGATTCCATTAGGTGGAACATCGAATCATTTCCGAGTTGCTGATTTACACCGCTTAGAGGGATGGGATCCGTTTAATGTTACTGAGGATTGTGATTTAGGGGTTCGATTATTCATGGAAGGTTCGAAAACAGCAATTATTGATTCAACTACTTATGAAGAAGCTAATTCAAAGGTCAAAAATTGGATAAGACAACGTTCTCGATGGATCAAAGGTTATATGCAAACTTATTTAATACATATGAAACAGCCAGTGACGTTAGTAAAAAAACAAGGGATTCATGCAGCAATGTTCCAATTAACAATTGGGGGGAAAATTGCTTTTATGTTTATCAATCCATTTTTATGGATTATGACATTAAGCTATTTTACTTTATACGCATTTGTTGGACCGCAAATTGAATCACTCTATCCATCAACAATTTTTTATCTGGCGGTAACTTCTTTGTTAGGTGGTAACTTTTTGTATTTGTATTATTACATGATTGCTTGTGCTAAAAGAGGTCAATGGAGCTTAGTAAAATATGTTTTCTTTGTACCGTTTTATTGGTTAATTGGATCTATTGCGGCGATGATGGCGTTATATGAGTTGATTGTTCGACCGCATTATTGGCAAAAAACTGTTCATGGATTGCACTTAATAAATAAAGACAGCGCCAATGATAATAAACAAAAATCTCCGTCTGTATTTACTAAATTTATTCCTAAACCCTTAAAACCATTTTTAACGACCTCTATTTATAGAGGAATAAGTTGGATGATGTTAGGAATGATTTTAGCTAACTTTACTAATTTTGTTTTTAGTGTTTATTTAGGTAAATCATTAGGCTTCACTGATTTCGGAAATTTTTCGTTATTTAGTAATTTGCTTTTTTTAATATTAATTCCAATGTATGCCTTGGGAGGAACTGTTTCTCATCAAGTTGCTTATATTCTAGGTGGCCACGGTAAATCAGCTGCTAAGAATCAATTATTTTTAACTGTTTTACCATCAGCAATAATTGGATCGTTGCTGGTAATAGTTTGGTTATTAGCTGCTCCATTTTTAAATAGCTATTTTCAAGTTGATTCAATGTTTCAATTATGGATATTTACCCCAATCTTTATGATTGCATTACTATCAGTGAACTTTGATGGTTATCTAGGAGGTACGTTATCTTTTGGAAAAGTTGCTTTTGTGACAGTAGTCGAAGCAATAACAAAACTTTTACTAGCAATTACATTTGTGCACTATGGTTTAGGTCAATGGATAGTGTCAGTTATCCCGATATCAATGGGACTGAGTTTGATACTTAATTTTGCGTGGACAATGACTGATAGGGTAGAACATGAACCTAAAAAAAATTCTAAGTTTGATTGGAGATTTTATATTACTTCAATCATGAACGGTCTGACAACATTAGCATTTTTAAGTTTAGATGTGGTATTAGTAAAACATTTTCTTCCTCCAGAAGAAGCTGGAAAGTATGCTGTTTTATCTTTGGTAGGAAAGATGTGTTATTTCTTTGGCTCATTACCTGTTCAGTTTATGATTCCCCTTGTTTCAAAAAATGAGGGAGCCAGTCAAAATAGTCGTAAAATATTTTTAGCAATTTTTATAGGAACATTTATTTTATCGATTTTGGCTATTAGTCCATTTTTATTCTTTGGGAATTGGATTTTGCCAATATTACTCGGGCAAAAGGTTAATGCCGTTCTGTCATTTATTCCTGTTTATTTATTGGCTATGACATTATTTACAATTTCCAGACCAATTGTGGCATTTTATCAGGCTAAAAAAAGATATCTTTTTGCTCTAATTAGTTTTGTGATGGCGATTGCTCAAGTAATATTGCTTTTTGTATTTCATGAAAGTATTTATCAAGTTGTTGAGTTAATGTCACTAATTAGTTTAGTTAACTTATGTTTATTGGTATTAGCGCATTTTTTCCATCGACAAGTTGGAGCTGCATTACAAGATTTATTTGAATTAGTATTTTTTAAACCATGGAGATCATTTAATTCAAAACCTAATCCATTACAGAGAAGGATATTAATTTTAAATTGGCGAGATACCAAACATGTATGGGCTGGTGGTGCCGAGACTTATGTTCATGAATTGGGTAAGCGTTGGGTGCAGGAGGGACATCAAGTCACTCTATTTTGTGGCAACGATGGTAATCACTCAAGAACCGAGACTATTGACGGTATACAAATTGTTAGAAGAGGTGGCTTATATACAGTTTATTTTTGGTCAATGATGTACTACATTTTCCGTTTTCGTGGAAAATATGATTTAGTCATTGAATCTGTAAACGGAATTCCGTTTTTCACTCCATTTTATGTAACTAAACCTAAATTCTTATTAATTCACCACGTTCATCAAGAAGTTTTCAGAGAACATCTGCCCTTTGGTTTGTCTCATCTAGCTAGATTTTTGGAAGGTGTAGTTATGCCTATTATATATCGAGAACAAAAAGTGATTACTGTTTCAGAATCTTCAAAGAAAGATATCTTAAAACTAAAGTTTTATAAGAATGCTAATGTTGAAGTAGTTTATCCTGGAATATCATTGGAGAATTATTATTTAGCAGATAAGACATCTTATCCATCTTTATTATATGTTGGGAGATTAAAAAACTATAAGAATATTGATACTGCTCTACGGGCGTTTGCAGAAGTTTTAACTAAATTCCCTAACTCCGTATTTACAATTGCTGGATTTGGTGATGCTAGAGATAGATTGGAAGCATTAGCAAAAGAATTAAATATTATTTCATCTGTTAATTTCTTGGGTAAAGTCTCAGAAGAAAGAAAACTTGATTTATTAGCTACAAGTTGGTTAATGATTCAACCGTCAATGATTGAAGGTTGGGGAATTACAGTTATTGAAGCAAATGCTTCAGGGACTACTGTAATTGCTTCTGATGTAAAAGGACTTCGGGATTCTGTTGTTGATGGAAAAACAGGACTTTTGGTTAAAGCCGAAGATTCGAAGATGTTTGCTGAATCAATAATCAAACTTATTGAAAATAAAAGCTTTAGAGATCAGTTATCAAAGGAATCAATCAAATGGTCACAACAATTTGATTGGCAGATGAGTGCAAATAAATTTATGAATATTATTAATGAAGTTGTTGACAAAAAGCATAAACATTTGATATTAAACGGAGCATTAGCAAAGGATTAAATTTAATGAAGATAATAAAACCAACAGTATCAATAGGAATTCCCGCTTTTAATGAAGAAGCAAATATCTCATATCTAATCAAAGATCTTTTAATTCAGAAATATGATGGTTTTACTTTGGATGCAATTATCATTTCCTCAGATGGTAGCACTGATGCTACTGTTTCGAAGGTAAAAAAGATTAAAAGTAAAAAATTAATTGTTTTAGATAACAAAGATAGAAAAGGCAGAATATTACGACAAACTCAAATTATGCAGAAAGTGAATTCTGATATTCTGGTATTACTTGATGCTGATATTCAAATAAAAGATTCAAAATTCTTAGAAAAAATTATCAACCCTATGGTTAAAAGTAATGCAGATTTAACATCAGTTAGTGTTGAAGAACTGCCTGTAAAAACTTTATTAGGACGAATTTTGGATGCAAGTATGAAGTATAAAAAGTATATTTTTGAGAATTACAACCGGGGTAATAATTTATATACATGTCATGGGCGAGCTAGAGCTTTTTCTAAAAAATTATATAAAAAAATTAATTTTAAAAATATTGTAGCTGAAGATGCTTACTCTTATATGTATGCAGTTTCTAATGGATTTAAATATCAATTTGTAAGGAGTACACAGGTTTTCTATAAATTACCGGAAAGTTTTGATGATCATGAAAAACAAAGTATAAGATTCTTTCAAAGTATGTCACAACTTGAAAATGAATTTGGGCATCAAAAATTCACAAACGAAAATTATTTGAATACAAAATTACTGTTAAAAGCTCTCATTAAATATATATTCATTAATCCATTGGTATTAGCTTATTTTTTAATAGCTTTATTTTTAAAATTAAAATCTACAATTAGAAAAAATACAATAACTACCTGGACGGTATCAACAAGTTCAAAGGTTTTAAGGAGTTAAAAATGTTAAAACAAAAAAGAGCAACGCTATCTGTAGGAATACCAGCTTACAACGAAGAAAGAAATATTGAAGCACTAATAAATACTATTATTAGACAAAAGCAAAAAAATTATACTTTAGACAAGATTTATGTTGTTTGTGATGGATGTACTGATAATACAACTTATATTATTAAGCGACTCAGTAAAAAAATTAAGGAATTGGAGTTAGTTGAAAGGCCGGTACGCTCAGGTAAAGTTACAGCATTAAATACCATCTATCAGTTAAATAAAAGTGATTTAATCCTTACTATTGATGCTGATCTTGTATTTGCAAATGATGATGATATTAATCATATGGTAAACAAAATTGTTAGTGATGTTAGAATAAATTTTGTTGGTCCTAGACATGTACCAGTTCCTTCTAAGACTCTGATGGGGAAGTTTGCCGTAATTTCTTATTTAAGCTTTGAAGACGCTTTTCTGAAAATTAATAATGGAAATAACTTTTATGCAGTCATGGGTGCTTATTTGTTAAAGAAGGACTTTTCAAAATCAATTAAGTATCCAAAATATGCTCAAGCAGATCAGGTGATTCTATATGCAATGGCAACGAGAACAAGTCAGTATAGTCCAATGGGGAATAAAAATGGTTTTAAGTTTGTTAGAGAGGCAGAAGTACTTTTTAGGACCGTGAGTACGTTTCATGATTGGAGAGTATTAGGTGTAAGATCTGTAATATCTGACAAGGAGAATACTGTTAAGTATTTTGGAAAAAGTATTTTAAGTGAATATTATATGCCAAGAAAGTTGCTAATTATTTCTTTGATTAAATGGTTATTTAAATCACCTTTCTATACATTAGGATCAATATTAATGAATATCTATATTCGGAAATATCCTTTAAATGATAATATGCTTAAAAAAGGAATGTGGCAGACAACGGCATCATCTAAGGAGGCTATTATATGAAAAGAAAGAATATTGATAGTAATAAACTAACTGTGTGTTTTTTCGGAAGTTATGACCGTAATTTTACATCTAATAAAATTATTTATAATGGTCTAGTAGAAAACAATGTAGAAGTAGTAGTTGTAAACGCTCATACTCCGGTAACTAGATTAGATAGTGTTAAAGATGCAACTTTTTTTCATTTAGTAAGACGAACTTTAAGAAAATATAAAATTGTTACTGAAATTTTTAAAAATATTAAGGGGATAAGAAACTCAGATGTGATATATGTAGGATATCCTGGACATGTAGATGTTTTGCCAGCTTTTCTATTAGCTAAAATTTTTGGTAAAAAGCTAGTTTTTAATCCCTTAATTATTATTTCAACAGGTTTAGTTGAAGAACAAGGTATTGTAAAAAAAGACTCACTATTTGCTAGAGTTGTAAAATTTGGTGAGACTTTAATATATAAATCTTGTGATCAGATTTTAGCTGATACCCCATTCCAAAAAGATTATTTGGAGAAGGAATTTGGTTTGAATCCAGATAAGATTAAAGTTTTGCCGATCGGTTCTGATAATAAAATTTATCCATATTCGCCTAAAATTATAGATGATGGTTATTTTAATGTTGTCTATTATGGTTTATTTAGTCCAATTCATGGAGTAGAATCCTTAATCAAATCAGCAAAAATATTAGAAAATGATAAGAAAATCAGATATATATTTATTGGCAAGGGAAATACCTATGAGAAAGATTCTAAGTTAGCAAAGGATCTTAAATTAAAAAATGTGATATTTTATCCAGATATGACCGAAGTTGATGCGTTAGATACTTTACGAACTGCAGATGTTTTTATTGGATTTTTAGCGGTTCACCCTGTGGTTCAGAGAGTTGTACCGAATAAAGTATATCAAGGTTTGGCTTTAGGAAAGACTGTTATTACAGCTGAATCACCGGCGATTGAAAGTATGTTAACTAATAATAAAGAAGTTATCTTAGTAAAAGCTGCTGATCCTGAAAGTATTGCTGAATCAGTGCTTAATTTAAAAAATAATCCTAATATGAATAAAGAGATTGCATTGTATGGTCACAAGGTATTTATGAATAATTTTACTCCAAAATCTATTGGGAAAGCATTAAAAGGTTATTTATTGGAACTGTTAATTAAGTACTAATCGTAAGAATTTAAGTATCATAGGATAAGATTAATTATCAAAGATTTGCAGTAAATTCCTTAAGTTATTATCTGATCAGTTGATTAAATTAGACAGTTATTATTCCAAAATCCAGGTTTATGCATAATAAAAATATAAATCTTGCATATTGATAAAATAAGGCCGCTGATATATACTATAAGTTATGAAAGCAGTAATTTTAGCTGGAGGATTTGGAACCCGTATTTCTGAAGAATCTGGTGTCCGTCCTAAGCCAATGGTTGAAATTGGTTCTAAGCCAATCTTATGGCATATAATGAAAATATTCTCTTCTTATGGGATAAATGAATTTATTGTTTTATGCGGCTATAAATCTCATGTAATTAAGGAATATTTTGCTAACTACTCTTTATATAGATCAGATGTAACTTTTGATATCGCAAATCATTCTTTAGAAATCCATAAGAATGGATCAGAAAATTGGAAAGTAACGTTATTAGAAACTGGTGAAAGAGCTATGACTGGTGGCCGTCTAAAAAAAGCAAAAGAATATTTAGGTAATGAAACATTTTTAATGACATATGGCGATGGTGTTGCAGATATTAATATTAAAGAGTTAATTAAATTTCATCAGGAACACGAAGGTTTAGCAACTGTAACTGCAGTTCAACCTGGCGGTCGATTTGGTGTTTTTAACTTAAAAAATGAACAGAAAAAAGTTGAACGCTTCCGCGAGAAGCATGCTGATGATACAGGTTGGGTAAATGGTGGCTTTTTTGTTTTAGAACCTAAAGTGCTTGACTATATTGAAGGAGATCACACTACTTGGGAAAATGAACCAATGAATAATTTGGCCTTAGATAATCAGTTGTTTGCTTTTCGACATGAAGGATTTTGGCAGCCAATGGATACTTTAAGAGATAAAAATTATTTAGAGGACCTTTGGAATAATAATAAAGCTCCATGGAAAGTTTGGGAATAATATGAAAAAATCTAATGATTTATTTTGGAAAAATAAGAAAGTATTAGTAACTGGTCACACCGGGTTTAAAGGTGGATGGCTTTCACTTTGGCTTCACAGTAAAGGTGCTAAAGTTATTGGGTATTCACTTGCTCCAAAAACTAAAAATAATTTGTTTAAGAGTTTGAAACTTGATAATAAAATAACTTCGGTAATAGGCGATATAAGAGATATAAAATCTATAAAAAATATTTTTGAAAAACACAAGCCAGAGATTGTTTTTCATTTAGCTGCTCAGCCTTTGGTAAGGGAATCTTATAAAAGTCCAGTCGAAACTTATGAAACAAATGTTATTGGGACTGCAAATGTATTGGAATCAATCAGGTTTTCAAAATCTGTTAAAGTAGGCATATTTATAACTACTGATAAGTGCTATCAAAATAATGAGTGGGTTTGGCCCTATAGAGAAGATGATCGTCTAGGAGGACATGATCCATACTCTAATAGTAAAGCATGTGCTGAACTTGTTATTTCTTCATATCGAAATTCGTTTTTTAATGATAAAACGAGTAAAGTATTAATAGCGAGTACTCGGGCAGGAAATGTAATCGGTGGAGGAGATTGGAGTGAGGATAGACTTATACCTGACATTGTTAAACATGTTTTTGAAAATCAAAATTTAGAAATTCGAAATCCTGAATCGATCAGACCATGGCAACATGTTTTGGATCCGGTGTTTGGTTATATCATTCTTGCAGAAAAATTATGGAAGAATGGTAAAAGTCTGACCGAAGGATTTAATTTCGGGCCAGAAAATGAAGAGGTAGTCTCTGTTAAAAAAATACTGGAGCTTTTTAATCTAAATGTTTCTAAAAAAATAGAAATAAAAAAACCTAAACAAAAACAGCCTCATGAAGCAAATCTTTTACTTTTAGATAGTAGTAAAGCAAAACGTAAATTAGGATGGAAGGGAAAGTTAAAAGTAAAAGATGCAGTTGATTTTACCGCAGATTGGTATAATGCATTTTACTCAGGACAAAATATTGAGCAATTTACATTAAATCAAATTGCAAAATATGAGGAGATATAAAAAATGAAATTTATTAAAACAACACTTAATGATGCATATGTTATTGAACCAGAAAAAAGAAGTGATGAAAGAGGGTTTTTTGCTAGAGTATTTTGTCTAAATGAATTTAAGGATCAAGGACTAGATATTAATATTGTTCAAGCAAATGTAAATTTTAGTGTACACAAGGGAACATTGAGAGGAATGCATTACCAAAATGCTCCTTATCAAGAAGATAAAATTGTAAGATGCACTAAGGGATCTGTTTTTGATGTAATTATTGATATCAGAGAAGATTCATCAACTTTTAAAAAATGGTTTGGAATTGAGCTTTCGGAAAATAATCACAAAGCACTGTTTGTGCCAAAAGGATTTGCACATGGTTTTGTAACTTTAGAGGATAACTCCGAGGTAAATTATTTAGTTACACAATTTTATACACCAAGCGCTGAAGGTGGAGTGAGATATAACGATCCAGAATTTAAAATTGAATGGCCCATAAAGCCAATTATTATTTCAGATAAGGATGCAAATCATCCTGACTTTATTAAATAAAATTATGGTAATTAAACCTAGTATTCCTATAATTAATGTGGCTAGTATTGAAAAATTACAACTTGAACACAAAATAGCTTTATTTTATCCAACTAGTGCAGCAACACATAAAAATTACACTGAAATACTTGATGCATTAATTTATTTAAAAGAAAATAATATTGAAATTAATAATATAGCT
>CAZZEB010000002.1:0-218 GCA_964652495.1 uncultured Gammaproteobacteria bacterium | reverse complement strand
AGGATGCAAATCATCCTGACTTTATTAAATAAAATTATGGTAATTATTGATTCATTACTTGAGAATAGAGAAAAGGAAAACAAACCAATTAAAGTTGGAATTATTGGTAGTGGTTTTATGGCCAAAGGACTTGTTGATCAGATTGTAAATCAGACACCAGGTATGGTAGTTGCTGCGATATCAAATAGAACTGAAAAAAAGGCTTTAAAAGTTTATCA
>CAZZEB010000001.1:17187-32076 GCA_964652495.1 uncultured Gammaproteobacteria bacterium | reverse complement strand
GATTGCTAGAGCTTCTGCTGAAATCTCGGTAGCAATAATTTTAGCTTTCGGTACATTTTTAGCTACTGAAATAGCAATATTTCCCGAGCCAGTACCGATATCAATCATACTTAAGGTTTTATCAGTAGGTAATTCGTTGGCATATTTAATTACGGCATCGACTAATAATTCAGTTTCAGGACGAGGAATTAAGACATCTTGAGTCAATTTAAACTTTAATTTGTAAAATTCGATCCAACCATCCGCATATGGTTTCGGCAGTGGGTCAGTTGGTTGATTATTCTTCGTCATTTGATTCGCTAGAGAAATCACTAGCTTCTTGTAATGCTGTTAGAATCGAATTGATATCACCCTCTAAAATACTCTCTAAATTGTGCCACGATTTACCAATTCGATGATCAGTTACTCTGTTTTGGGGGAAATTATAAGTGCGAATCTTTTCATTACGATCGCCAGTCCCAACTTGCTCAGCACGTTGTTGAGTAACATTGCCATATTTCTCTTGTTGCTCAATTTCCCATAAACGAGCTCGCAGCAGTGACATAGCATTTTCTCGGTTTTGTAGCTGAGATCTCTCAGTCTGACAGGTAACCACAATTCCAGTGGGAATGTGTTTGATCCGAACTGCTGTAGATACTTTATTAACATTTTGACCTCCTGCACCACCAGCGCGGAAAGCGTCAAATTCGATATCTGCTGCATTAATTATGACTTCATTAGCTTCTACTTCAGGCAAAACTGCTACAGTTGCTGTTGAGGTATGAACTCGGCCGCTACTTTCCGTTTTTGGCACCCGTTGTACTCGATGAACCCCTGATTCAAAACGTAAGAGGGGATAGGCCTGTTTACCTCGGATTTTTAAAGTTATTTGTTTGATCTGACCAATACCCCCTTCAGAGCGGTCTAACTCTTCGATCTTCCAGCCTTTGGTTTCAGCAAAACGGCTATACATTCTGAGTAAATCTCCAGCAAATAAACCAGCTTCATCTCCACCAGCTGCAGAACGAATTTCTAAAATCGCAATATTAGGATTAACCCCAGACAGACCATCATCCTCTTCGTCTGCTTCATCTCCCATTTGAGTTGATGCTGACTGAATCAGTTCTTCTTTTTGTTTTTCTAAATCGGCGATCTCGGCTAATGCTAAATCTTTCAGATCAGCATCTTCCAACAATTGTTGGTTCTCTGCGATTCTTTCATCGATTTGATTTATTTGTTGTTGAATATAGTCGTCCATTTTTTTTGGTCTACCGCGATCAGTCTACAGACTACCGCCAGTAGCGGAAGTCAGAAGTCAGAAGTCGGATTGTGATTTAGCTATGAATTGATATTTTTTCGAGCTTGCATTAGCAAGTCCTTGAGAGAAGGCTTATCGCCTTTTTGAGATTGAGCTCTTTCAGCTCGTGCTTGTAAGATCTGTTGTTTTTCTTCTTGTTTAACAGCTTGAACTTGTTGTTTCTTTTGGAATCTTTCAACTTGACCTAAGGTATCAACGAATTTTTGCTGACCAGTATAAAACGGATGACACTTAGAACAAATCTCTAATTTTATAGCTGGCAAAGTTGACCCGATGGTATAAGAATTACCACAGGCACAGGTTACTTTTGCATCATCGTACCAAGTTGGATGTGTATTTGCTTTCATGCTGAACTGTAGTATACCAAAGAATTAGCTTCAAGATCAAGCTATTGGATAATTATTGAAAATCTTCGCTTCCAAAGCTACTTTGTGGTGTCCAACCCCAGTCATCCATCTTTCTTGAAGCAATTGACATACCTGCTAACCCACCAAAAATAATTAGGCCACTAGCGACCACACCAATTGGTTTTTTCCCTAAAACATCAACAGATTTAGAAACCATACTTAATAATGGTCGCTGGGGAGATGGAGGAGTTGTTAATGCTTCATTAACTACATAGTGAGTAGCAGATCCTGTTACCACACTTGATAACGAGCCAACGAAGGCTAGGGTTAGTTTATGACTATTAAGTTGTTGCCAAAATGCTTCTTTCACTAAAAATAATTATACTGCTGTATGTCAAACCCGATGATGTCTTAAGCTATGGTGATTATGTTCAGATTTACCCATTGTTCCCCAATAAACTCCTGCCACAATCAAACAGGTACCAATAATAAAAGAAACTGAGATCCGCTCATTTAAAATCGGAACAGCTAAGCTAGCAGCGATAATTGGCTGTAAATATTGCATAACATCGGCACGGATAATACCAATTCGCTTAATTGCCCATTCGTATAGAAAATAAGCACTGATTGATGACATTAAAGTGGTATAGCCCACACCAATTAGACCGAAGATTGTAACCTGATTTACCCATTCTGGCTGTCGAATATATTCGATCACAGCTAATGGTAAAAAGCTAATTGCCCCAATCATAAAAGCGATGCTGATAATGACTAATGGATGATAAATTTTTAGCATTTGCTTAGAGATAATAGCGCCGATTACAAAGCTGACAGATGAACAAATTATTAATAGATTGCCGATTAAAGTCGTTGCCGTTAAATTGCCGATTAATACTAACGGAATACCGACAATCACTACAGCACCAATTAGACCGCTACTCACTCCGAGTAAATTAATCCAGTAGATCCTTTCTTTTAAAAACCACCAACCAGCTAAGACTGAAAACATTGGGGCGACTAAGCTCAGCACTGAAGCATTAATGGCTGCTGTTCGGGCCAAACCCTCATAAAAAAAGAAAATATGAAAAGTTACGATCAATAAACCGATTAATACTAAGGCTGGCCAGTGTTTAGGATTAATTAACGATGAGATCTTCATTGACTTATTGCGTGGTTTTTTAATGTCAATAAAATGTTGACGAGAAATAATAATAAAAGGCAGTAATAAGACGCTGGCAAGGCTAAAACGTAGAAATGCTAAACTCATCGGTGGGATCTCCTGTAGGGTAATCTTTGCGACGACCGGTGTTGCTCCCCAGATCACTTCCACGCCTAACAATGCTAAAAAGGGTAAGACAAGTTTCGAGTTAAAAGGAATTTTTTTCAGCACTTATTCAGAATATCACGGGTAGGAAGGAATAGGAATAATTAAAAGCTATTAGCTGGCAGCTAGCGGCTAGAGGAGCATGAATCCAGATTCGAGTATCAAGAATCAAGAATATCATTGATTGTCATTCCCATGATAATGAGAATCTATAGAAATAATTGCTCATGGCGCGTGGGAGGTGGGGGGTGGAATAGAATCCGGAATCTTGAATCTTGAATCTTGAATCTCTTTGTCTAGCTACAAGCTGCTAGCTAATTGCCGCTGGCTGATTGCGGTAGACGGTTAGCGGTAGACCGACTGCTGACTAAATCGAGCAAACATTAGCTAGCTTTAATCTTGGTGATCGCTTCTTCTAAACTTAAATTCTCTTGCTGACTAGTAGCAAGTGTTTTTAGAGTCAAACGATTATTAGCCGCTTCATCAGGTCCAACTACGACCACATAGGGAATCTCTTTTTGATCAGCATATTTAAACTGTTTATCTAATTTTGGATCACCAAGCCAGACTTCTGTCGCAATATCTTGAGATCTTAATTGGCTACCGATCTCTAAAGATTTTGCTAATAAATCCCCAGAGAATACTGTTACTAATACTTTGCAAACCTCAGGTTTGATTTGAGGTAATAATTTAAATTGATTTAGCAATTCTAAAACTGGCATATCACCAGGTGCCATCCCAACTCCTGGAACTCTTTCACCGCCTAAAGTTTCAGTTAAATTATCAAATCGACCACCACCAAAGAGCGCCCGTCTTAAGCCGCCGGTTTTATCCCAGGCTTCGAAAACTGTACGAGTGTAGTAATCAAAACCACGAGTAATAATCGGATCATATTTAATATAATCTTTAACATTCGGGAAACTATCTAATGCTTTAAATACTGAAGTTAACCACTCGGAACCTGAATAATCGGGATTACTTAAATAATTATTAATCAGGCTAACTTGATCATGATTCAATCCCTGATCCAGCAGTAGTTGATCGAATTCATCTTGACTAATTTTCTCTTTTCTATCGATGGCGCGGAGTAAAGGCAGATATTTTGATCCATCAATACCAGCCTGTTTAATACTTTGATCAAAATATGAACGATCAGAAACCCGAATCACTACCTGATCAGCGTTCAAACCTAATTGCTTAAAGAACTCAACAGCAATGGCTAAGATTTCGGCATCTGCAGCAGGGGATTCCGGTCCTAATAAATTAATTTCCCACTGGAAGAACTCTCGGCCACGACCTTTTTGAGGTTGTTCATAACGCCAAGCTCGAGCAAAAGAAAACCAGCGAACGATTCTAGGTAGTTGATGTGCTCGTTGAGCTACCATTCGAGCAAAAGTAGGGGTGATTTCTGGTCGCAAAACTAAATCCCGATCATCTCGATCTTTTAAACTAAATGTCTGGTCTTTTAAAATTTCTTCTGAAGTTTTATCAGTATAAAGATCTAAGTATTCAATCATTGGACCATCAAATTCTTGATAGCCAAAACGATGAGACACTTTTTGGATATTTTTATAAAGCCATTGTCGGACCGCAAAATCTTCTGGATAAAAATCTCTAGTTCCTTTGACGTTTGGTGTTAATTGTTTTGACATAATGACTTCACTATATTAGCAATTTTTGCCATATGAATAACAGTAGTAAATAGCTAATTTGACTGATTATTGTGCCTCGTAGTAATATTACGTCGATGATTAAATATGCAATTATTTTAGCTGGTGGTAAAGGTGAGCGTTTGCGTCCATTAACTAATGATCGACCAAAGCCAATGGTTGAGGTTAATGGTAAGCCAATTTTGCTCTATCAAATCGAAAATTTGATTAATATTGGCGTCGAAACTATTGTTCTTTCCTGTGGTTATAAAGCTGAAGTTATCCAAGAATATTTTGGAGATGGTTCTAAATTTGGTTTCAAGGCCTTATATGCAGTTGAAGAAACTCCATTAGGTCGGGGAGGTGGTATCAAAAAAGCTATGAAACAATTACCAGAAGATTGGCAAGAGTGCTATATCTTAAACGGTGATATCTTAACTAGAATTAACCTCAAACAGTTAGCTATTCAACACGCCAAAACCGGAGCCGAAGTTACTGTTTCCGTTGTGCCTCTACGTTCACCTTATGGAATTGTAGATTTTAATGAACAAGACCAGATTTTAGGGTTCAAAGAAAAACCTGAGTTGCCTTATTGGTTAAATGCTGGAATGTATGTCTTCTCTGAAAGAGTCTTCGATATGCTGCCTGATATAGGTGATCATGAAACTGAGACTTTCCCAAGACTAAAGAAGGAAGAATTTTATGTTTATAAGTCCAATGCCTATTGGCGAGGTATTGATACCGTAAAAGATCATACTGAAGCTGAAAAAGAAGTAGCGCAAATCTTCAATTAATTTTTCTTAGCGGCTGAACTAGTCGCAGTTCCGCTTGGTTTAGCACTACTAGTTGCTGTTGCTGACTGTGAAGCTGTTTTAACTGCTGTTTTTATATTCCCATAAGGGGCAATAATTAAAATATGATTAGCCATTAGTTTTTCTGAAGTATTTGGGGTGACTATACCAATAATTTGGCGATTAGCTTGAATATCAGACAGAGTTGCCTCAGTATCATTTAATTGATAATCAGTGTAATTGGCAGTATTAATAGTTGTTAATTGACCACTGCTAGTAGCGATAGTCACAGTGTCATTTACTACAGTCTTAACAGTACCCCAGACTAACTTCTTTTTATATTCTTTTGTAGTCGCTAATTTATCAATTCTTTTGGCATTTAATTGATTATTATCATCGACATCACCTAAAGCAGCTACATAGTCACCAACTTTAAGATCTTTAATTGCTGATTCTCCTTTAGCTTTAACTTTATAAGAAGTATATTCATTAATTCGAATCGTTCGATCTTGATCGATACTGGTAATCACAATCGAATCTTCATTGATAGTCTTAATAGTACCGAGCCACGCTTTGTTATCAATTCGGCGGTTAACTTCTTGTTTAATCAGTGCAGCTTTGGAAGCAATTTCAGCTTTGAGTGCGTTTAATTTTTCGGTAATACTAGCAGATGGAGAGGCTTGATTCGTACTAGGTGTCGCACTGGCTGAAGCAGAAGGGGATTGAGCGAAAGTATTGTTGCTCGATAGTAGGAAAACTCCAAACACTAAAACTAATTGAGTTGTTTTAATAAAAAATGATCTCATAATTTCTCCTGTGAATAATAAACTGATCTGATGACTGATTTAGTATTACCCATCGAATCAAAAACTTGAATATGTATTTGATTTGGTCCAACAGCGAGTGGGAAGACTGTCGAGAAATCACCAAACTCATTAGCATCAACTCCTAAATCATAATCAACAGAGGAGATAATTATAGATGCTCGGGGGGTAGTTTTACCTGAGAGAATAATACTTTGATCAAAACTAACTGATTCATTTTCTGGATTATTAATATCAAGATATAGGCTGACAGGAGCTTGAGTAACTGGAGATTTAAATGGATCGACTGTCGGTTTTATCGGATTTAGGATTAAGTACATTCCACTAATAAACATCACGGCCAACAAAATGATAATAAATTGACTGACTAAAAATTGTCCAAAAGACAAGCTTTTATTCCAAGTATTGTCGCGCTTTTTCTCTTTCGGTTTAGCTTCAGGCACTAGTTCTGGGTCTGGTTGGATTTTAGGTTTGGGTTCAGCTAATAAAAGCTGGGCTTTAGGTTTAACTTCTTCTTTCGGCTTTTCTTTAGTCTCTTGGACAGATTGGGATTTACTCACCTATCAATTGTAAAACGTATTAGCTAATGGTTCAAGTTGGACCCCTTGTTTGATTGAATCGTCTTTGTTATGATTTCGCGGTATGGAGATTATTTGGCACGGACAAGCTAGTTTCAAAATAAAAGGAAAAGTTGCTAGCGTTATCATCGATCCGTTTGATCCTGAGGCTGTAGGCCTAAAATTACCAAAAGATTTAACCGCTGATTCTGTTCTCATTAGTCATAACCACGGTGATCACAACAATCACGCAGCTGTTAATGAAGAAGCGATTAAAATTACCGGTCCTGGCGAATATGAAGTCAAAGGAGTTCAGATCGTTGGTGTTTCTACTTATCACGATACACAGCAAGGAGCGGAGCGGGGTAAAAATACTGTTTACAACTTAATTATTGAAGGTTTAAAGATTGTTCACTTGGGAGATTTAGGCCATAAGTTAACAGAGGATCAAGTCCAAGAGATCGGGGATACAGATATTTTACTAATTCCTGTTGGGGGTGTTTATACAATTGATGCTAAGGTTGCGACTGAAGTAGTATCACAACTAGAACCTAGAATTATTATCCCGATGCATTACGCGTTACCTGGATTAAAATATGAATTAGCACCTGTTGAGGATTTCTTAAAAGAAATGGGTAAAGAAAATATTGAGCCACAACCAAAATTATCTATTACAAAAGATAAGTTACCAGAAGAACCCCAGGTAGTTGTTCTACAAAAAAGCTAATAGCTGCCGTCTTAATTGCGCGTGGCGCGTAGGAAGTGGCGGGTGGTTATAGAAACACTCGTGAGTTTAGAATTCTGAATTTACTGTGTTTATAACTATACCCACTCTCGCCATAGGCGAACGCTAATTACTATTTCCTTCTACCTCCCACGAGCGATTAAGTATAGATTGCCGCGTCGAAGACTCCTCGCAATGACACCCGAAAGGATTCTAGAATCCCGATTCTTGAATCTGGATTCTTGCTCCACTGGCCGCTAGCTGCCAGCTAATAGCTCTTCCTCTTCCCATCCTAACCAGTTGTTTATTATCACTGCCTTTTTTATAATGTCGCCATGCCGGCAACTTCTACAAAAAGCCCAACAGTTAAACTTCCACCGCAAAGTGTTGAAGCGGAACAATCTTTACTTGGCGCGCTTTTAATTGATAAAGATGCGATTATCAAAGTTTCAGAACTTTTAAATCCAGACAACTTTTATCGAACCGAACAGCATGGTCAAATTTATAACGCCATACTTCAACTTTATGATCGCCGAGAACCGATTGATCATATTACAGTTACTGAACAACTTCGACAAAATGGCGCATTGGATCAAGTAGGTGGATCCGCCTATTTGGCAGAATTAGTTAATTTAGTGCCTACAGCTGCGCATATTGAGTCATATGCCAAAATAATTAAAGATCAATCTGTTCGTCGACAATTAATTGCTCGTTCAACTAAATTTATTGAAAATGCGTATGACGAATCCTACTCAGTTGATCAAATTATTGAAGATGCCGAGCAAAATATTTTTGCTATCTCTCAAGAACACATTCATCGTGATTTCGTCCACATTGGTGATATCGTCGCGGCTAGTTTTGATCGGTTAGATGATTTACGTCGAAATGCAAATCGTCTTCGAGGTGTGCCAACTGGATTCCGTGATTTAGATAATAAACTAGCTGGTCTACAAGATTCTAACTTGATCATCTTAGCGGCGCGACCGGGTGTGGGAAAAACCTCTTTTGCTCTTAATGTTGCTCTACATGCAGCAGTCAAAAGTGGCATCCCAGTCGCAGTTTTCTCTTTGGAAATGTCTCAAGAAGAATTAGTGGATCGTTTGTTAGTGACTCAAGCAGATATTGATGCCTGGAAGCTCAAAACTGGTAATTTTCATGACGACGATAAAGATTACGACCGATTAACTACTGCCATGGGTGAGTTAGCAGAAATTCCACTTTATATTGATGATACGCCGGGAGCTTCTTTAGCTGATATTAGAACTAAAGCTCGTCGTCTTCAAATTGAAAATGGTTTGCGACTAATTATCGTTGACTACTTGCAGCTAATTACCGGCCGAAATATCGAAAGCCGGGTCCAGCAAGTTTCAGAGATCTCTCAAGGATTAAAAAACTTAGCTCGAGAATTAAAAGTTCCGGTTATTGCTTTATCTCAGTTATCTCGGGCAGTGGAAAGCCGTACTGTTAAAAAACCACAATTAGCAGATTTGCGCGAATCTGGAGCCATTGAGCAAGATGCCGACGTAGTTATGTTCTTGTACCGTGATGATCAAGAAGGGGTTGATGATAAGTTCTTCCGAGTGAAGCTTGATATTCAAAAACATCGAAACGGCCCAACCGGTGATATTGATCTAATGTTTAGAGGTGATCGAATTAAATTTATCGGTATGGAGAAAACTCGTACTAGACCTGCTTCAGCCAAAGCCGAAACTTCATCGAACTCTTAAACTATGAAACAAAAAGAAACAATTGTTGTTGATGTAGATGATACCTTATTGGCGTTACATCCTTCTTTAATGGGATTTGCTAATCAACGTTTAGGGTTGAATTTAACTCATGATGATTATACAGATTATGATCTAAGTTTAGTTTGGGGAGTTAGACCAAATGATGCCAGTGATCTGATTCAAGAATATTATGTTAGCGATTGGTATCAGTCTGGTCATCCACCTATTGATGAAGCTAGATATGTACTCCCACTTTTAAAACAAAAATATCGACTAGTTGTCGCCACTGCTCGGCCATATTGGCATCGACATCGAACAGAATCATTTTTAGAAAATGAATTTCCCGGAGTTTTCGATACTTCTTATTTTATTTCCGGGCATAAAACAGATACTAATCAACCAACCACAAAACTTGCTGTGTGTCAGAAGGAAAAGGCAACATACATTATTGATGATGGAGCACATCATGTGCTGGACTGTGCCCAAGTAGGCATTAAAGGTCTTTTAATGGATACACCGTGGAATAAGTCAGTACCTCCGCATCCACTTATAACTCGAGTCAAAAATTGGCATGATGTCGGGCATCATTTGCTCTAATTTATTTAATATCTAACTAAAAAGGGTAATTAGCGGTAAAGTCTTCGACTGCTTTCTTGAAATCATCAACTGATCCATTATTGTCTAAGATAATATCTGCTTGTTTACTAATTTCATCGATAGAAGTCTCGGTCAATTTCTCCTCCTCAGCCACGAACTGTTCAAATGAAACATTGGCCTCGTCTGACTTTTCTCCGCGTTGTTTTGTTCTCTGGTATCTGGTTTCAATACTCGCACTAACAGCCACTAATATATTTTTGGGAAATGATCGAATTAAATGATAATCTGTCATCCAACGGACACCATCGACTATGACAATATCTGCGTTGAGAGAACTAATTCTTTGTCTGATCGCATTGGCTAGTGTGCCCTGACCAAAATGTTGCTCCATAATAATTGCCATATCTTGAAGATTGGCTCTAGTTGGGTCCAAAGACCATAGCTTAAGTGTTTCTCTAAGTAAATCGGAGAACCTTATCACTTCAACTTTCATTTTTGGAAGAGAGGATTGTAATAGTTTGCAGAAAGTACCTTTACCACTGCCTTTTGAACCAACCAATCCGAGAATCAATTTAGTAGTTTTAAGATTTGCCATTATGTGCCGAAGGAGGGAGTCGAACCCTCAAGACCTTGCGATCAGCAGTTTTTGAGACTGCCGCGTATACCATTCCGCCACTTCGGCTTAAAAATACTTTAGCAATTATAGCTATTTGATTATCGATTGACAATTAATTAGCCGGACTTTATATTGAGGTCATGAAAATTCAGTTAAACCCAACTCAAAAAAATAAATCAGATTTAGAGATTATTGCGGTTATTGAGGGACAAGAAGATCAATTAACTCACATCAATAAAGATTTACTAAGTGTTACTTCAAACACTTATCTGGAATCTGAAACCGTATTAGTTGATGGCAAAACTTATCTTTGTTTAGGATTAGGGAATCCCACTGAGATTGATTATCAAAAAATTCAGAATTGGATCGGCTCAGCAGTCCGGCTAGCTTCAAAGAAATCTATTTCTCAATCTAAAACTTCTGTCACAATTCACTTGCCAGAATTAACAGAGTTAGATTCAAAACAATATGGTCAAGCCGTGGGCATAGGTTATTTAGTTGCCAGTTATGAACATCTCAATAATTATAAAAGTGATGCGAAGCCCTCAAAATTAAAAACCATTGAATTTGCAGGTGCAACAATTAATAGTCAATTTAAAGCAGGTTTTCACTCTGGAGAAGTATTGGGAGAAGCCATTAACCTAACTAGACGATTAGGAGATACACCACCAAATGAGATGACCCCGAGTCAGTTTTTAAAAACTGCCCAGCAAGTTGCGAAACAAAATGGTTTAAAGATTACCATTTTAACTGAGACCCAGGCTAAAAAACTCGGTATGGGTGCATTTGTTGGTGTGGCGCAAGGCAGCGCTGAGCCTTCATATATGATCGCGCTCGAATACTTTGGCAAGAAATCATCTAAAGAAAAATGGGGATTAATTGGTAAAGGTATTACGTTTGACACGGGTGGTATTTCGATCAAGCCCTCAGCCAATATGCACGAAATGAAATACGATATGTTAGGCGCAGCCACTGTATTATCAACAATTCAAGCCTTAGCTGAATTAAAAGTTGCCGCTAATGTTGTTGCTGTCATGGCTGTAACTGAAAATGCCCCAGGAGGAAAAGCACAGAGACCAGGTGACATTATTCGTAGTTATTCAGGTAAAACCGTTGAAGTTTTGAATACCGATGCTGAAGGCCGGTTAGTTTTGATAGATGCTCTAACTTGGGCTCAACGTGATTTCAAAGCTACCAAATTAATTGATTTAGCTACTTTAACAGGCGCCATGATCATTGCCTTAGGTCATTTTTACACCGGTGTTTTTGGTAATAATCCTAAATTTACTGAAAACTTAATTGACGCTGGTCAGGTGGTTGGAGAAAAATATTGGCCAATGCCAATGGATTCGGTTTTCGGCGATTTACTCAAAACTGATTTTGCTGATTTAGCTAATGTTGAGACTGGCCGCCAAGCAGGATCGATCGTTGGGGCAAAATTTATTGAAGCTGTAGTAGAAGAGGATCGGCCATGGATTCATTTAGATATTGCCGGAACTGCTTGGGATATGAAAAATAAATCATACTCTGTAGCAGGCGCAACCGGAGTTGGAATCAAAACTTTAGTTCAAATGATTGAAAAATCTGACAAATAAAGCTAGAATATCGATTATGGCATTAAACGTTAACGAATTACGCGGCGGAGCAGTCTTTACTGAAGATGGAAATTTACTCCAAGTAATTACTTATGAACACATCAAAATGGGTCGGGGTAGTGGCAACGTTAAATTAAAAGTAAAGAATTTACGAACTGGATCTATTACTGAAAAATCATTTATCACTGGTGCACGAGTAGAGGATGCCAATGTAGAAAAAAAGAAAGCTCAATTCTTGTATATCGATGGTGAGAGCTATAACTTTATGGATCCTGTTAGCTTTGAACAATTTCCAATTCCAGCTTCTGTATTAGGCGATGATGCTAAGTTTTTGAAAGAAGGTTTAGAAGTTGTAATTTTAGTTTCCGGTGAAGAAGCTTTAAGCATGGAATTGCCTTTAAGCATTGTTTATGAAATCAAAGAAACAGGTCCAGAAGAAAAGGGAAATACTGTTTCCAATGTCTACAAAGAAGCTGTCTTAGATAATGACTTAATCGTTAAAGTCCCAATGTTTATTAAAATTGGTGAACGAGTTAAAGTCGATACTCGCAGCGGTGCTTACGTTGAACGGGTTAAGTAAACTCTTTAAATGGAACTTCTTATTGGTACAGCCAATAGTTTTAAAATCAAAGAATCTCACTGGTTTTTAGAAGGACTGCCACAGTTGTCGATTCACCCACTTAGTGAAATTTCAGAGATACCAGAAATAGAGGAGGACGGTGAAACTTTAGTTGAAAATTCAAATAAAAAAGCCAGCATTCTTTCAACTCTGACTCCTCATATAGTGCTAACTTCCGATGCTGGTGTGGCGATACCCGGATTAGGAAAAAATTGGGATTACCGACGACCTAAAAGAAATGTTGGTGAAAATAGTACAGCCGAAGAAAGAATGAATAAACTCTTATCAATGATGTCTGGTTTGTCAGGAGAGCAACGTCGGGTGGAGTACACAATGGCTTTATCTCTAGCTCAAAATGGCCAAATTCTCTGGTCTAAAGAGTTCTTTGGATATAGTGGTTATATTGTCGATGAAATTAAATATGTTCCTGATAAAAACGATCGATGGATGGGTTCGTTGTGGTATCTTCCAGAATTTAAAACAGTTGAAGTCAAGTTAAATCCTGAGCAATTAGAAAAACTGCGAGATCAGCAATTGCCTATTCGTGAAGAGTTGCAAGAGTATTTGTTGGGAATAGAAAATAGTTAGTATAAGCAGCTTGCGGCCAGTGTAGCAAGAATCCAGATTCGAGTTTCAGGAATCAAGAATACCCTTGTTTGTCATTCCCATGAAAATGGGAATCTATATAAATAATTGCTCGTGGCGCGTGGGAGGTTGGGGGTGGAAAAGTAAAAGTCATGGATTCCCGTGTGCAGTTCGGTAATGCTCACTGCAAGACACGGGAATGACACAAAATCCAGGGGAATGACACAAAAGGGCAAAGATTGCTTCGAAATTGTAGAGGTCGGACAATAGTGAATTTACAAATTTTTGCCTTTGGCAAACAACCATAAGTTGTCCGACTATTAAAGTGAGGTCACTCACTTTAATTCGCAATGACGAATTTAAGGCGGAATGACACACAATTTGATCTACTGCAGGCTGAATGCTGCTGGCTAATAGCTGACAGCATTTATATAACTCCATTGAATGATCAGATATCTTAGCTTATAATTGCATCGTGGCTAAAAAAATAACTAAAGCATTAATCCCTGCTGCCGGATTTGGAACCCGATTTCTTCCTCAAACTAAAGCTATGCCAAAGGAGATGATGCCTCTGGTTGATAAACCAATTATTCAACGGGTAGTGGAGGAGTTAGTTGAAGCAGGTATTGAAACAATCGTCATTGTTACTGGTTGGAATAAGCGATCCATAGAAGACCATTTTGATAATAACTCTGAACTTGAACAAAAATTATTAGCTACTGGCAAAAATGCAGAATTAGAAACAGTTCAAAATGTTTCTAATATGGCTGAATTCGTTTATTTGAGACAAAAAGGTGTTATTGGCAATGCGACCCCAATCTTAAATGCACGACACATCTTAGGAGATGATCCATTTATGTTGTTCTGGGGAGATGATTTTGTTGATGCTACTCCCAGTCGCGCGCAACAGCTAATGGCAGCTTATGAAAAGTATCAAACTCCAATCATGGGTGGTATTAAAGCTACTAAAGAGAGCGATTACAAAAAGTATGGTTTTGCTGGCGGAGAAGAGGTCGAGCCCGGTGTAATTCGAGTTAACCGAATTATCGAAAAACCAGGATCTCCTGAAAATGCCCCATCAGATTTGGCAACAGTCAGTGGTTGTGTTTTAACAGCTGATATTTACGAGCCGCTATTAGAAGCTCAAGCCCATCTCGAAGATGGCGAAGAATTACATTACATTATGGGATTAGAGAGATTATTAGATCAAGGTGTGCATGTGGTGGAATTACAAAATGCCGTATATCGTGACACTGGCAATAAATTTGAATATCTTAAAACGATCACTGAATATGGATTATCTCACCCAGAATTTGGAGCAGAATATCTAAAGTATTTGCAGAATTTAATGAACAAAGAATAATTTAAAAGTGATACACTTGAAGAGCTAAGAAGATTAATCCACATGCTGCCACTTGAGTCACAATTCCCCACGGTAATCCAGCTTTGCCTTGAATATGGTGTTGAAATTGATAAACCCATGACCATGGGGCAAAATTCCAGCGGAAAAACCAATAAGGAATTTCGGCTAAATCCCAAGATTCAGAAGCAAGGACACAAGCCAAGAAATACCAGAGCGGGACATTATGGCCAAACAACAAATAAGCAACTATTACTCCCAATACTAGATCTGATGT
>CAZZEB010000001.1:16895-17177 GCA_964652495.1 uncultured Gammaproteobacteria bacterium | reverse complement strand
ATCTTAGATTTTTGTCTCCAACCAATTCCTAAATCCCAGTGTGGCACGATATCCATTAATGGGTGAGAGATAAATGCTAATGAGATACCAATAACTGGATCTGAAATAGAAGCGGCGATGGCTCCACCAATAATTGCATGAGCTGTAGCGGTCATAATTTATGATAGTTATACTATCAATTTGAGTATAACATCGGCCTGCGTAATTTGCGAATTTAGGCTATACTTAGAACCATGTATCCAACATTAATAACAGTCGGTCCGGTGACAATTACTTCTTTCG
>CAZZEB010000001.1:11473-16885 GCA_964652495.1 uncultured Gammaproteobacteria bacterium | reverse complement strand
AGTTTTGTCATTTGTAATTGGGTTGTTTAGTTGCTGGCGATTGGTCAATATCTATGAATTAAACAAAGAGAAAATCATCGACAGCTTTTTAATTATTATCTTAGGATCGATAGTTGGGTCTCGATTAGCCTTTGTCGCTGAACATTGGCAACAATTTGATACTTTTCTCAAAATTATATTAATTAATAAATATCCTGGCATGTCCTGGTGGGGTGGTTTTATCCTGAGTGTTATTTTAGTCAGTATTTTTATTTATCGATCAAAACTAAATTGGTGGCAGATCGCAGACCTAATCGTGGTAGGACTTTTTAGTGGTTTGGCAGTTGGTAGTTTTGGTTGTTTATTAGGAGCGTGTCAGGCTGGACAGGTAACAGCTTGGCCGATAGGTATTGATCAAGCAGGTCTAGTCGGAAAAAGATTTCCTCTTCAAATTGTGGAAATGATCATTTATTGGATAATTTTTCAACGTCTTTGGAAAGCTTCAATTAGATTTCACTTTTTAGGCCAAGTAGCTGTTATCGGGTTAGTTTGGCTAAGTGTTATTAAATTTGGAGTTGATTTCTTTAGAGCTGAAAGATCTATTCTTTATCTAGGGTTGACTGCCAGCCAATTATTATCAATTGTTATTTTGATCGTAGCTCTAGTCAGCTATTATCGACTATCAAAAAGATCATTGTCCCGTCAGGTTAATAATGTCGGGCAACTATTTTATCGTCAGCAAAGTCAAAAACAGTTTATAACTCACGCTAGACGACAGTGGTATAATTTAAGAGTTAAGATAGTTTATGATTTAACGCATTTGCCGCAAATCATTGCTAAAAAGATCAATGTTAAACCTTTCCCAAAGAAGTTTCACTAAGATCAAAGCAATCCTACTCCGTCAACAACAAAAAGTTGAGGCGGACATTAAGGCGGTAGAAAGTGAAGACCCTGTTTTAAACCCTGGTGTGGCTGAGAGCACAGAACCTGGTACCGATTCATGGCTGGCTGATGTTCACGATAGATCAGTTTCCAACAAAAGAAATCTTCAGGTGATATTAACTAAAATTAAATCAGCTTTAGCAAATTTGAGTACAGGTAAATATGGTAAATGCGAAAAATGTGGTAAAAAGATCGAATTAGCCAGATTGGAAGCGATGCCAACTGCTAGTAGCTGTTTAGAATGTTCTCAAAAGGCCTAGAGAATAGTTATTGCAATCTCCATTTAAATATAGCTATCATAAAAAGCGTTGCTCAAAAATATGAAAATTCAAGTCGTAAGTAGCACTGGAACTGGTAAAACATTGTTATCGTCTTTTGATAAAGCTCTACACAATGCTGGAGTTATGAATTATAACTTAATCACCTTATCTTCAGTCATTCCGCCAAATTGCCAAATTGAAATTATTGATGCTTATCACACCCCAGAAGAGGAGTGGGGCCATAAATTATTCGTAGTGAAAGCTGAAGAACGTTCTGATCAACCAGGGCAATCAATTGCCTGTGGAGTTGGCTGGTATATGTATGAGGGTGAAAAAGGAGTTTTTGTGGAGCATGAATTAGTCGGTAAAGCTGGTCAAACAGCAGCTGAAGTCGAAGCGGATGTTAAAAATTTAATTATCAACTCATTATCTGATCTATGTTTACATCGAGGTCAACCATTTGATGCTGCTAAAGTAGGTACTCATTTATCTAGTGCTACAGCAGGTGATGAACCAACGACAGTTCTCACCTTAGCTATCTATCAATCCCAAGGCTGGTAAGCTAAAATTTCTTCATGCATTGGTTAATTCCGGCTTTACTTGCACCAGCATTTTATACTTTAGTTAATTTCTTTGATAAGTACTTAGTGGTTAAAGTGCTTGCAGACTATCGAGGTCTCCCAATTTTTACCGGCCTAGCTGCTTTAATAGCTGGCTATGTTTTTATGATTATATCTGGTTTTAGCATTCCACCCGCAGGGGATATTGTATTAATTCTTATTTCTGGCTGCTTAATGCTTTTTGGTCTGGCTAGTTACTATCAAGCCTTAACAATCGCAGAAACAACGGAAGTGATAATTTTGATGAAAATGATTCCGCTATTTACACTGATATTAAGTTTAATTTTTTTAGGCCAAACTCTAAATTTATCTCAACTCATCGGATTTTTGCTCATCCTAGTTGGAACATTATTGATATCGTTACAGAAAAATACAACAAACTTTAAGGTCAGTAAAACCTTTTATTTAATGGCTCTATCATCTTTTCTATTCGCCAGTGCCTATGTAATCTTTGCTTATGTTTCTCGGGAGGTTACTTTTCAACAATCAGTCGCTTTTGAAAGTTGGGGAGTTTTTCTAGGTAGTATGATATTGGCAGCATTTTCATCTGGAACCCGTCAAGGTTTTTTGATGAGCTTAAAGTCTCTAAATTATCAGCGACTTAGTATTATTTTTTTAAATGAGGGCATGTTTGTAGTAGCCAAATATTTTACGTTTTTAGCAGTGTCTCTCGGTCCGGTAGCTCTAGTCAGTGTTTTAGAAGGTATGCAGCTTTTTTATGGTTTGATACTAGGTATTGTCCTGACTCTGCTTATTCCCAAGGTATTTCAAGAGTCAGTTGGAAGGAGTGCTTTTTTTCGTAAAGTAGCTATCTCAAGTTTAATATTTCTTGGGATTTATCTATCGGTATAATTTTTTCAATTATTCGATATTTCTTTAGTAATTTAAATGGTCGATAGCTTCGCTTAGAATATCTCAGTCTTTCTTCACCCATATCCTGTTCCAAATTTAGAAATTTAATTTTTTGACTAACTAAATGATTACAAAGTTCCCTCATTAAAAATTCGTTAATACCTATATATCCGGGATTGTTTTTTTGAAAGTGTAAAATCGCATAATTTTTATTAACTAATTCAAAAATAGAAAAACCAGCAATCTTATTCTGTACTGTAACTGTCATCAGATGGAGATGATTATGGTGAACCAAATCAAAACAAGCTGTTAATGTCCGGAGTTCCTTTTTTACTCCAGACAATTTTTTGCCCTTTGCAAGTCTCCATTGGTCAAAGACATCTAAGATCTCTTCTTGAGATTCTGTTGATTTTAAATTAATGAAGCTAACTTGGTACTGATAATCTCGAGTAAATCGTTTATATAAATTACGCTTCTTATGATAAATTGCTGCTTCCATCAAAGCAATATCTTCGGTCTTATATATATAATCATGATTATCTTTATCTGCAATGACCTCGAAGCTTTCCTTTATAAGAGGTTCAGATTTTATAACATGATGGGGGATTAACTTTAACTCGCAATTTGGTTTATCTCTTAAATATTCAGCTAGTTTTGCGACTGTATCTAAAATTAGATTATTACCTATGAAGCTATAAATACGTTTTTTTGAACCATAATCAATAAAACTAATAACTAGGTTTCCATTAAGTAAGCTAATTTTTGCTCGATCACTATGACTCCAAGCGTATAAACTACTAAAATTAAAATCAGAATATGGAGGATACTTTTTTAACACTTGCTGGAAGGTTTCATAATCTTCAATACTAATTCGCCTAAATTTATCAAAGGTAGGGATGAGGTTCGATTGCTTGACATTCATAGTTTTGAGCTTTAATCTGAATATTATGTTGGGTCTAATATTCCGCCAAATTATAACTGATAGAGCCACTAAAGTTATAGTCTTTTTGGTATTCCTATTTTCTGCCGTATGGATTTATTTAAATCTCTTTTTAAACCCACAAAATAGTGATTATAATCAGCTCTTCGCTGCTTGTTATGGCTTGATTGCCTTGATAGGTTCTGTAACTGGATTATTAATATCTAAAAAATGGGGTGGATTAGGAAGTGCCTTTGGTAAAGCAATATACTTTTTTTCATTCGGCCTTTTACTCCAAGAGTTTGGGCAACTTTCTTATTCTTACTATATTTATTATGAACATATATCTGTCCCGTATCCTTCAATAGGTGATATCGGCTATTTTGGTAGCATCATCTTTTATATTTTAGGTATACGCTATTTAGCTAAGGTTTCTGGTGTTCGGATAAGTTTGAAATCTTATATGTCTAAGTTACAAGCGCTTTTTATTCCGACTGCCATTTTGGCGTTATCGTATATTATTTTTCTAAGAAATTATGAATTTGATTTCACTCAACCTTTAAAAATATTTTTAGATTTTGGATATCCTCTTGGTCAGGCTACATACGTCTCGTTAGCTATTTTAGCTTTATTACTGACACGTCAAACTTTAGGGGGAATAATGCGCAACAGGATTTTACTGATTTTGATTGCCTTATGTGTTCAGTATCTGGCAGATTATACTTTTCTTTTGCAATCAACTAGTGGCAGTTGGAGTGCAGGTGGAATTAATGATTTAATTTATATGTTCTCCTATGCCTTTATGACACTTGGCATTTTACAAATTAATATTGCTGCCAACCAATTAGCCCATAAGCCGACCGATTAATTTATAAATATGAACCCACTTGCCCAAGCTGTCAGTCTAATCATAAAAGAGCAGCAACAAATTATCGGTCCTTTAGCGATTGATCAAGCCAAGAAAGTTCCTGGCATTACAATTATTAGTCCTCAAGAAGTTCAGCTAACAGGCGATGGAAAAACTATCTTAACGAATTTAATAAATGAATATTCCAAGATTTTTGGCCAAGCATCAATTCAAGTTTGTAAAGAAGCTTTGGAGCCAGTTATCGATAAATTATTACCAACCGACCTCCCAGATATCCTCAAAAGCTGATACAATGAGGCCATGCTATCTGCCCAAGAAATTGATGCTATTACTTCGCTGCAACAAATAATCAACGATTCTGAAGATTCTAGTCAAGTTATTCCAACTCTTTTAAGCCAGCTTTACATTGCGATCAATAGTATTGAACAACCTGTTGTTTTTATTACCACTGTTATCTGTGATGCTGCTGGACAGGTCTCTGCGCAATATACTATCGATCAGCATATTCAAGATCCAAAACTTGCGGGTTCTCTAAAGGTAATAAATTTAACCGCCCTTTCCCAACTGCCAATTTGGCAAAATCGTTTAGGAAATAATCAACCATCGGTTATTGATCAATTGTCAGGACTGATTTTAGGTAATTATCCAGATACAAATTCCATCAAACAAGTTTTAGCTTATCCGATCTATTTGAGTAATCAGTTATCAGGAATTATTATGATCGCCCTAAAGAATAATTTAACTGATTCACCTATAAATAATGATTTTATGAAGATGGCAATTAATATTTTGATCTTAGCTTTTAGTTTAAATCAGAGCCAACAATCATTAACGACTATTACTCAACAGGTTTACAACATGAACGCTCAGTTACATCAGTTAGATAAACTAAAAGATGATTTCGTCTCAGTAGCTTCTCATGAATTAAGAACACCGATGACGGCGATTAGATCATATTCATGGATGGCTCTG
>CAZZEB010000001.1:0-11463 GCA_964652495.1 uncultured Gammaproteobacteria bacterium | reverse complement strand
CGTATTTTAAGCTCAACAGAACGTTTAATTAATTTGGTTAATGATATGTTAAATGTGTCGCGTATTGAATCTGGTCGGGTTGAGATTTTGCCAAAGCCATTTAGCATCGAACAATTAATTGGTGAAGTCTTTAGTGAGATCGAAGCTAAAGCTGCTGAGAAGAAATTACAGATTACATTGACTGGGGCACCAGCACCCGTGGCATTTGCTGATCCGGATAAAGTTCATCAGATATTATTGAACTTGTTGGGTAATGCTCTCAAGTTTACACCTGAGAACGGGAAAATAACTGTTAATTTATTATCCGACGGACAAAAAATTGAGATTTCAGTAACTGATAGTGGAGTGGGAATCTCCGCTGATGATGCAGCTAAATTATTTAAAAAATTCAGTCGTTTAGACAGCTCATATGTGTCTGCTTCGAGTAGTGGTGGAACTGGTTTGGGTTTATACATTTGTAAAAGTTTAATTGAATTAATGAAGGGAACTATTCGAGTTCAATCAGCAGGAGTTGGACAGGGATCCTCATTTATTTTTACACTACCTTTAGCAACAGATGCTGTGGTTCAAAATGCTGATCAATACACCAATAAAGTGGCTATAGGAGCTAAGCAATTAGAAACTGTCACTATCTAACTGCCACTTGCGACAGTTTTAGACTTAGGCTATTATCAAAATCATGGATAACGCGAGCAAAAGAATTTTAGTAGTTGAAGACGACGAATTTTTGAGAGATTTCTACAAAGAATTATTAACTGGTGAACATTATAATGTGGATGTGGCAGAAGATGGTGAAATTGCTGCTAATAAAATTCATGAAGGTGGCTACGATTTAATATTGCTTGATATTATGTTACCTAAGAAAGATGGCATCCAAATTTTAACCGAGTTAAAAACAAACCCAAGCCAACATCTTAATAAATCAATTGTGATGTTAACTAATCTTGGCCAAGATACAGTAATTAAACAATGCTTTGATTTAGGTGCTAACTGCTTTTTAATCAAATCAGCATTAAACCCAGATCAGGTTTTAGTTGAAATTGGTAATTATCTTAAGGCCGCAGCTTAATTGATTAATGACTCCGAAATACCAAATTATTTGGCAAGATGAATTTTTAGCAGTAATTGATAAACCACCTGGTTTAGTTGTTGCTCCGACTGAAACTCAAATTGAACCGACCTTAGCTGATTTATTAAAACAAGATTTAAACATTGATTTAGACCGTGGTGGATTAGTTCATCGTTTAGATAAGGATACCTCAGGGGTAATAGTTGTTGCTAAAACTCAGGAAGCTTTAGATAATCTTCAATCCCAATTTAAAGAAAGAATCGTTGCCAAGCAATATCTAGCTTTGGCGCATGGTTGGTTATCACAGAATTATGCTGTTAATGCTCCCATCATGCGGAATCCGGGTGATCGTGAGAAATTTATTGTTCATCAGGAGGGGAGAGAAGCTCAAACTCAAATTGATATCGAGCAAAAATATCGTTTGTCAGAAGAGCAAATTAGTCAGATCTTTGAGGATTACAATAAAATTCAAATGCGAAAGTTAGATGCTAGCCAATATGGATTATTTACACTAGTAAAATGTTCACCTAAAACTGGACGAACTCATCAAATTCGGGTACATTTAAAATACATCAATCATTCTTTAGTAGGTGATGCGAAATATGGAGGTCGAAAACTATCTCGGCTGGACCATCGTTGGTGCCCAAGGCAGTTTTTACACGCCCACCAATTAGAGTTCAATCATCCTGTGACAAATGATCGATTAAAGTTTGTCAGTCCGTTAGCAGCAGATCTGGTAGCGTCACTGGCAAAGTTAGAAACTGTCCCAAATGACCAATCATGATATTTTTCCACAACTAGCTTTAATTCTAAGTGTTGCTTCAGTGCTTAGTTTTATTTGTTATCGATTTAAATTGCCGTTAGTAGTAGCTTATTTAATTACTGGGGTTGGTATTGCTGTCGCTGCGCCGCAAATGACATCTCATGATAGCGTGCTCCATTTCTTACCAGAATTAGGAATAGCTTTAGTTCTATTTTTGATTGGTATGGAACTAGATTTGCGAGAGATTCGATCTCTCGGAAAACCAATTATTGTCGCCGCCATTGGCCAAATTGTTATCGCTTCAATAGGTGCTTATGCTATCGCTAGTTTATTGAAATTTGGCCAAGCAGAAAGCCTCTTTTTAGGTATTGGGATGTCTTTTTCTTCGACTGTTGTAGTAGTCAAAATGCTCCTCGAGAAAAAAGAACTAACCTCACTTTATGGAAAATTAGCTATCGGTATTTTATTAATTGAAGATTTAGTTGCGATCGTGATCTTAATGGGATTGTCTGTAGGAAGCTCTGCCTTGGGGTTGGGGATGCAGCAAGCTTTGCCGATTTTAACTTTGGTGGTAAAAGCAGTTGGCTTATTTATTTTAACTTTTATCTTATCTCGTTTTGTTTTAGAAAGAGTTTTTAAATCAGTTGCTAAATCAGTCGAATTACTATTTTTAACCGCTATTGCCTGGTGTTTTATGTTTACTACTTTAGCCATCTTTGCCGGATTCTCGGTAGTAATCGGTGCTTTCTTAGCTGGAGTAGCATTAGCGTCTTCCCCTTATCATTTACAGATCCAAGGAAAAATAAAACCTTTACGTGATTTCTTTGTTACTCTGTTCTTCGTCTACTTAGGAACTCAGGTTCGATTATCTGATTTACAAGCCGCGATAATTCCAGCATTAGTTCTAACTGCTTTCTCACTAACAATCAAACCACTAATCTTCTTATTATTGCTCGGTAATTTTGGTTTCCGAAAACATACCATGTTTCAGACCTCGCTAACTTTATCTCAAATCTCCGAATTCGCCTTAATTATTATGTTAGTGGGAGCTAGTAGTGGGGCAGTTGGATCGCTATCGATGACAGTGATTGCATTAGTGGCTGTTATCTCGATTATCATCTCATCAGTAATGATTACTTACTCAAAATATATTTATAAAGTTGTTCGTCCATGGGTTGGTTTCTTTGAACATTCTACGAAAGTTTGGTTCTGGGAAGATCGCCATCATAAAGAGATTTCTGATCATGTAGTTTTAATCGGCGCACATCGAGTCGGTGGTCCTGTTTTAGAATTTTTAATAAAAGAAAGAATTCCGGTAATTGTAGTTGAGTTTAATCCTCATCTGGTAGAGGAGTTAGCTGATGATAAAGTTAACGTGATTTATGGTGATGCCAGTGACCCAGAAATTTTAGAACACTTAAATCTCAATCAAGCAAAATTAATCATATCAACAGCGACCGATACTCAAGATACCTATATGTTATTATCCGAATTTCGCAGCCGACGCCTGACAGCTTATATCGTGGTACGCTCTCTTGATCAAGAGCATGTAGCTAACTTTAAGAAGTCAGGTGCTGATTTTGTCATTACACCTGAATCTGTTTCTGGCGAATATATAGTTGATAAGATACGTCACCATTGGTTAAAATCAGAAACGCGTTGACACCCTTCAGCCTGCTAGTTAAGATGGATAGGGGAGGTGATACTTAGAAATAGTAATTTCTTAAATTATTCTATTTCAAATTCATATGGGACGAGGATCGTTTTTTACCGGTGAAAAAAAGAAAAAGAAAAAAGGTGATGGTGCTAAAGCATTAGCCCAAGCGCCAGTATTCACCATGCCATCAGTTATAAAAAAAGGAAAATTTGATTATTAATGGCCAAGTCTAAAACAGCTGCTTTCAAATCTCCATTTAATGGAACCTATCTTGGTTTATTAATTATTGCAGTTTTAATTATTTTAAGTTTAACTATCCATTTTATTAGTCAGTTATTTCAACCAATTAGTCCTAAACTTAAACAAAATTATCACTCTGGTTGGAGCCGATCGTTATCAACAAATATCGCTATCAAAGCTAATGGTTTAGCAGTCATGCAGATTGATCCGATACAGAAACATCTGACAATCTTATCGGTTCCTGAAGATTCCTATATCGACATGCCAAAAGGTTATGGTTCTTGGAAAATCGGTAATATTTATCAATTAGGACAAGAAGAAACACCTCAAATCGGTGCCATTTTATTACGAGATGCGTTTAATACCCTGCTAGGCTTACCCATCGATCAAGTGATTGTATATGATGATCAGGAATTAACACCACAGCAACTGGTAGAACAGTGGCACGGTAATCGTTTCAGTTGGTTTGGAATTAGCCGGCAAGCTGAAACTGATTTTACTCCTGTAGACTTAATCAACTTTGTCCAATCTTTAAACGCTATTCGTTTAGACAAAATTAATTATGTTGATATTGGTCAAAACGATATTACCGAAAGTCGATTGTTACCAGATTCAACTCGAGTTTTAGGCATTAATCGAGTTCAACTGGATTTGTTTGTTAGAGAAAAGATGCAGGATCAACAAATCGTTCAAGAAGCACTAAATATCGCTATTTTTAATGCCACAACTCATCCTGGTCTAGCTCAGGAAGCAGCACGGATTGTGACTAATTTAGGCGGAAATGTGATTATTATTCGCAATAGTCAGACCCCTCAAGATCAGTCGCAAGTTATAATCTCTGAAAATACCGGTGGAGCGTTACAGCATAGCGTAACTTTTAACAGACTAAGCCAATATTTTGCACCATGGTGCGCAGATGGTGAATGTCAAAATAATGATGATAAAGTTTCAGTATCGAGAGGACAAGTAACGATTGTCATTGGCGAGGATTTCTACCGTCAACATCACGAACGTAATTAGATGCTTCTAATTGGCTAGTTTTGAAAGTCTCATATATAATAGCAGCATGATTATTTGGTTTAGCTTAGCAAGCATTCCAGTTTTAATATCAATTATTATTGCTTGGCGGGTATTAGCCAACTTTAAACCGTACCAGCATTTTACTATTTCCGCTCCGAAATTATATCTTTTAAATCAACCTGAACAATTTAGTACTAGCTATCTATTAAATTATCCATATCAACCCCACGGTGCTAATTGGACAATAGAATGGTTAATTAAAGGTAAACAACCAGCATTAGTCATGTTTGTAGCCTCAGAGTTTATCCGCTCAGCAAATTTATCAGCTGTCGAAATTGAGGATTATGCCCTTCAATTAAATTCAGATGGTACTGAAGTTATTCAGTTGCAGTGGAGTGATCAAGAATCACATAAAATATCCGATAAACTGATTACTAATTTATTTCAAAATTTGATGTTAAACGACAACGAAAAAGTCGGCTGGCAATTAGTATTTAATAATCAACAATTATCAGAATCAGTTATTAAGTGCAGTTTACAGCTAATGATTACTGCGCCAGATATCAGTCGGCGAAAACAAATAATTACCCAAATAGAAGACTTTTTAAGTCAACACAGCCCACTTTATAACGCCCATACTGATATTACTTTAGTTGATTACCAAAAACGGGAATTAGCTTCGAGTATACTTCACTTGAAAAAGGAACAATTTGCAGTGTTAGCGTCTAATAAAATTAATTAACCTGTTCGTCTGGTTCTTCTTCGGAGCGATCATCTAATCGGTCAGATGACATCAATCCAATTCCTTCTGAAACAGAAGAGATATTTGATTCCTCTAAGAATGATGGCTGATTTCTAAACTTTTTTGATCTAAATATTTCCCGGATTAAAACTGTAATGCTATTTGGTTTGCTAGATTTAATAATGACGTCAAATTTATTACCGCCATTAATTAATTTCAGCATTAAGAAAGCGATATCGTCTGGTAAAACACCAATATACTGATTCTTCTCATCAACTACAGCCATTGATTTGCTTTTCGGAATTAACATGACTGGAGTTCCCGAACTCAAAGTAATTAACTTTTGCGGTTCAGCAGTTTTAACAAGTGTCACTAATTTAGTTACTCCAGGCTCTTGTAAGAAAGAGGCAGCTGATAGATGTCTCATCATAGAACCAGCACCAATTTGATTGGCTTTTGGAGTGTCGTTATCTTTTAAGACGGCAATTCTTTTAAGATTTTTTTGAGCAATAGAGTTGTATGGGTCAATTTTGAGTACTTCTTGATAATGCTTTTTAGCTTCCTTGTATTGGCCTAATTCACATAACGCTCGAGCTAAGCGATTTAAACAGGTAACATTGGCTGGGTCCACGCCAATTAATTGCTCGTTTAAGCGGACAGCTTCGTCCCATTGACAATTTAGAGCTGCATCGATCGCTTGGCGGTGCAACTGCGGTTGATCTATAATCTCATCCATCGATGATGCAGTATAGGAAAAACCAGTAACCGTGTCAATCGATTTATTAGTTATAGGGTGGAAGGGGGAGAAGAGATAAGTGAGAAGTGAGATGGAAGAAGGAGTATTCAATAACTGATATTCTACCTATCGCATTTTTCTGCTCACCTATTACCCAACGCATATCCTTATTTCTTGCTAAATAATCTCCAAAACGCTATATTAACCATTGAATTATGTCAGGTCACAGTAAGTGGAGTACTATCAAAAGAGCAAAAGGTGCTAATGATGCTAAACGTGGGCATACTTTTACCAAAATAGCTAATGCTATTACCATCGCAGCTCGTTTAGGCAATTCAGGTGACCCAGATGCAAATCCCCGATTAAGAATGGCGCTAGATTTAGCTCGTTCAGCAAATCTTCCCAAAGATAACATTACTCGAGCTATTGATCGCGGCTTAGGTAAACTTCAAGGCCAAGTTTTAGAAGAAGTTGCTTATGAAGGTTTTGGACCAGGTAAAGTTGCTTATTATATCGAAGCTTTTACTGATAATCGCCAAAGAACAACTTCAGAAATTCGTAATTTTTTTGATCGTGCCGGTGGTTCAATGGGCTCGCCAGGTGTGACTGCTTATATGTTTGATAAAAAAGGCGAGATTCAAGTTAAGTCTAAAGGTGGCAATTCTGAAGATGAACAATTGGAGTTGATCGATACTGGCGCCGAGGATGTTCTGGAATTTGATTCTGATGAAGGCAAAGCCTATTTAGTATCCACCAATCCTGCAGATTTATTTCAGGTGAGTAATAAAATTACTCAATTAGGCTATCAAACAGTTTCAGCAGATACAGCCATGATTCCAAATCTCACTACTAAAGTAACAGATCCAGAAATTGTCGCCAAAGTTCTAGCTTTTACTCAAAAGTTAGAGGAGCATGATGATGTTCAAAAAGTCTATGCTAATTTTGATATTCCTGAAGAACTAGCTGCATAATCATGCTAAAATAAAAAAACCTGTCGTGAATAATCAATCTACAAATTACCCACGAATTCGTCAAACTTACCAGCCAAACATAGCAGATACGGTTGGTACTTTAACTGAATCCAAAAAGCTATTTACTAAACGCCAAAAAATTATTATCGCGACGGTCATAATGACAGTTGGTTTGATTATCACTCAAAATGCCAATTTATTGTTCTATCGAATGCAGTTTATTTTAGGGTTGGGGATTATGGCATATTTATTGTCTCTGTGGGCATTATGGGGCGAGATGACTAAACTAAAAGCCATCACTTTATTAATTCTGCCAGCTCTTTTTACAATCGCATTCGCTGGCTTTTACTTTTTGTTTAGTCAAAATCGTTGGTTAACTAGACTTCCTTGGGCTCTAGGATATGGTTTCTCGTTTTATTGTTTGTTGTTATCACAAAATGTTTTTAATGTGGCATCGACTCGAACAATTGCACTGTATAGAGCTGCGTCTACAGTGTCATTTGTTTGTACTATCTTTACTGCAGTTTTATTATTTAATGTTGGATTTTCCCTAAATTTAAGTTTCTATTGGAATGCTTTAATCGCTTTAGGAATTACTTTGCCGTTAGCTTTTCAACTCCTATGGACTGTTGAAATGGAAGGTGTTAATACCAAGTTGATTGTTACAACTTTATTAGTCTCATTTATGTCTGGACAGCTAGCAATTGCTTTGTCTTTTTGGCCGATTGCTCATCCTATATGGGCAATTAGTCAGGCGACTGCTTTATACATTATGTTAGGTGTAACTGTTGAATTTTGGAGGGAAAGACTATCAAATAGATTTGTTATTGAATATTTATCAGTTGGAGTTATTATCTTTTTATTGGCGTATTGGTTTACAGCATGGACAGGGTAGGGGTTAGTCAGTCTACCGCTGACCGACTACCGCGAGCAGCCAGCAGCTTTTAGCTAGCAGCTTGCAGCCAGACAGTGAGAAGGTAGATCCAAAATTTGTGATTCAAAATACAGTAATTAGCGTTCGCCTATGGCGAGAGTAAGGTATAGTTATCAACACACTAAAGGAAGTCAGCAGTCTGTCTACCGCTAACCGACTACAGCAATCAGCCAGCAGCGGAAGTCAGAAGACGGAAGACGGAAGTCGTTCTACTTAACCTCAAAGAAATTTCAAAAAAAGTTGATTAATCTAGAACAGAGGAGGAGAGACCCATAGTTAAATGATATAGTTTGATATAGTTGTGGATAACTCCAAATAAAAAACTATAAGATATATTATTGCATAATATTGAGGCTGCAATAAGAAGATACGGAATAATATCTAGATACTTTTCTTGAGAGTAGTGGCTACATAACGCCTCTCCCGAGAGTATATAGGCAGATATTTTAATAGATGAGTTTTCACGCGTGAAAAAAGAAAGGATCCATGTTGAGAGTAGGAGGATAATAGTCATGCATAGGCACAGTAAAGCAGTGGCTAATTAAGTTCATTAAGCACGATTTCCTGGATATAGTGATGTCATCACTCACTCTTAGGTAGGATTGTGCTCTATACTCGATGTCGCACAATGATGGTTATGCGACGTCAGGTGTATGTATAAAGAGCGGGGCTATTCAATCCATAATGTTGGTACTGTGTACCGATTTATTGGTTGGTTTGCAGTAACAGACAGTATCGTTATTTTAGCCTGCTACCTACTGAAATTATTTATCTATTTTTTTCACTTTTTATCTACTTATAGCTAATTATGCCTATATAGGATTAGGTTGCTACGAAGCCCTAAAATAAGGATGACGTACTAGTCATCCCATGCTCTTAGAAGCCGTTTTAGGGGCATTTTTGGGCCTCGTGCCTGAGGCTAGATTTTTGATCATTTGCAGCAGTATTTTAGCCTCAAAATTAAGTGATTGCTGGTAGCGCTTAGCGTATTTGAGGTTCCAAGGCAGATAAACCCATCGATTCCTGCGTTACCTCAGCAAGTTTATACTGAAGTGCTCAGTACAGGTCGTGGGAATGACATATATCAGACATAAGAATCAATGTTTGATAGCTTGAAGAGACAAATCTTAATCGTTAATTAATCTATCTATAAATAATTTAAATTTTTAATTACCAGACCAAAGTTCGCTTTTTTAAAATATTAATTATTTTTGATTAGTTGAGAAATAATAATTGGCTTAAATACCAAATTTTCTAAACATATATTCGATGTCGCACAATATTAAGCACTCTTGTCGAGGCTATTTAGCACAATTGAGGCAAAGATAGGTTGACAGTTATGGGCAGATGTTTTTATAGTAGAGTCAATGCCACCCAAAGAATATCCCACTACTCCCCGCTCAGCTAATACCAAATTATTATTAGTAGCTTTAGGTTGCTCAATTTTAGGTTTAGCAATTGGCTTTGGTTTGGGCCAAGCTTCGGTCTCAAAATCAACTAGCGCTCCTACCATTATGAACCAGTCTGACCAAAAATCTTATTTTGATAATCAGTCAGGCACAATTCAAGGCCAGATTACCCAAATTAACGGTAATAAGGTCTTGGTTACTAATCAACAAAACCAAGTTCAAGAATTTGAATTAAGTAACCCAATTACTATTTATAAATACGCTGATTCTCAATCACCAGCCGATGTTTATACTGATGCTTCAGAGATCGAGTTAAACAAACCTGCTTTAATTGATGTCCAAATGGATAATGGTCAATATAAAATTGTGATTGTCACTATTTTAGCTCCAGCCACTCCAGTTGTGACTCCACAACCAACACCATGAGAAGTTTGCTGCTTTTTCTAACCCTAGTGGTTAGCAGTTTAATGATTTTTACTATCCCTAGCCAGGCTATCGCTGCTGGTCCATATCCTGAAGGTTCAATCAGTTTTGATGGTAAAACTGAAAGAGCTGTCAGTATTAAAAAAGGTGAGAAAATGGCTTATACAGTTAAAATTACTAAAGGAACGAAAGTTTGTGAGGTTTTAACTCCTGTTTTAAATTCTTCGGGCGGTTTTGTTCAGGGCTTAAAAACAGAATTTACAGTCAATCGAGGTCAAGAATCATTTGATGTGAAGAGTACCTTAGATACGAGTAGCTTAGCACCAGGTAAATATTATTTAGGTATGTATGCTAGAACTGGAAATTGTCCTGGTGATGTTTACGGTAATCAAGATGATGGTTTCGATTGTGATGGAACCCCAACATGTCATAAATATTGTGGCCAAAATGGTCGAGAAGCTACTGCTCAAGCACCGGTAGCTTGTTTAGATAGATTATTTTATTGTTCTGCTAGAAAAGATATTCCTTATCCTGCTGAATACGGTGGGAATAGCTGCGGACAACCTGCTGATGGTAATTTTAAAGCTGGATCGCCGAATTATCGACAGGGTGAATGTGAGCTTGTCGCCTGTGATCGTTCAGGTAAAAACTTAGATAATTTGACCTTTACTGTGACTGAAGGCACCACAACAACTCCGCCTGTAATCAAAGATCCAGCAACATCGACTCCTTCTAGTGGTACCAATCCGGGTACAAATAATCCAAATCCCGGAACAGGCACTACTCCGAATACTTCAATTACAACTTTTGATTCATCTGCACCAGGAACCGTTACAGTTCCTGCCGATAAATCTTCACTTTCAACTGATGTTGATCTAACAAAAGGTATTGCTACTCCAACCAATAATCAACTGACCCTCGGTAATCAAACTCGAAATTTAGCCAGTTATAATGGTGGTGATTTAGCTGCAAAGCCAACTGATCTATCAACTGGTGTCGCAGTCTTAGGCGGTACTAAATTTAATATTGGTAAAGCAGTTAACGTTCAGTCAGCTTCAAATCGGGCTACAGAATTAACAAACACCAACGTCTCAGCAGTAATTCCCAACGGAACAACAGTTTTAGGATCAAGTAGTTGGGATGGCAAGCTTCTTTCTCCTAAATTAGAAGCTGCTACAGGTGGAACTGCCCCTTCGGGTTTTCAAGTAGGTTCTAATGTTGTCGTGGTGGGATCAAAAACCGAAACCCTAATCTTCGATAAGCCAGTGACTATAACCATTAAAAATTATGGTGGTCCAGTAGGTTATAAACCAGCTGGTGGTAGTAAATACGAAGCCATTACTGAAGTTTGTGATGGTAGCTACGCTCAACCAAACCCGCCAAAAACATTTCCAGGAGAATGTTTTAAATCAAATGAAGCTCGAACTGAAACTAAAATTTTAACCTATCATTTAACTGAATTTGTAGCTTTGGTTGTCATTCCACCTGTTTCCTATATC